>NZ_JBFUKG010000017.1:0-128364 GCF_056400945.1 Polaromonas sp. P4_H1
ATGGCTGCGTTGACGGCCAGCAGGTTGGACTGGGCGGCCAGGTCTTCCACGCTCGCCATGATCCGGCCGATGGCCTGACTCTGCTCGGACAGCCGCGTCATGCTGGCGGCAATTGCTTCCATCTGCTGGCGGATCCGGGTCATGCCGGCCCCCACATCCTCGGTGGACTTGCGCCCGTTCTGGGAGCTCTGTGCCGCCTTCTGCGCACTGTCGGACACCAGCTTGGCCTTCTGGCTGGCCACCTGCGCCGTTTGCCGAACCTCCTCCACCGTGGTGGTGGTCTCGCTCACCGCCGCGGCCGACTGGCTGGCGCTGGCGGCGAGCTGGGTGGTCGAAGCAACGATTTCGGTCGCGGCCGAGCCCAGCACGTTGGCCCCTTCGACCAGGTCGCGAACCTGCTCGCGAAGACTCTCCGACATCCGCGCAAAGGCGGTGCCCAAAACGTCGTTGGGGGATTGAGGCTTGATGGTCGAACGCAGATCGCCGGCGGCGATCTGCTCGGCCGCGCTCGCCATCCCACGCAGCGACTGCGCCATGCGGTCAAACGTCCGTGCCAGCGCTCCTACCTCGTCGCTGCGCGTATCAACCGATACATTGACACCCAAGTCACCCAAAGCGATCCGTTCCGCGACAGCCGTGAGGTCCTGGAGAGGCCGGGCGATGTTGCGTGTGATGACGAATCCGGCCAGCGCAGCGAGCACCAAGGCGGCGAGGGTGCCGACCACGATGGTCAATTCCGCATTTCCGGCATCGTTCTTCGCGCTCTCCGCGCGTTGCTTGAGCAAGTCATTTTCTTCGCGCTCCATCTCGTCGATAACCTTGCGGATTTCACTCGTGAGCGTGCGACCCTTACCTGTCCTGATGAGTTGAACGCCCGCCGCCTCTCCCCTGGTCCGTATGGCATCGATCGTTTCCTTGGCGAAGTCGATCCGACTTTTGACGAGTGGTTCGAGCGCATCCAGGCGTCGCTGCTCACGCGGGTTGTCCTCGGTCAGTTTCCGGGTTTCCTGGAGGATTTTGTCAATTTTTTCCAACCCGGCTTGATGCGGTTCCAGGTATTTTTCTTCCCCGGTGATGACATAGCCCCGCAAGCCATTTTGCATGTCTGCCGACAGCAATTCCATTTCCGCGACTCGACTCAGCACTTCGTAGGTGTGCTGGCGCAAGTCCGATGCCTCGATCAATTGCGTTGTGCTGCGATAGGAAACCGCTCCGACCATCACAAAAATCACCATCGCCAGGCCAAACCCTGTACCCATTTTGGTTCCGACATTCCATTTCATGGCACCGACCTCCGTTTTTTTTTGGACTTCGGTTTTCCACGTGACTGAAAACCTGCTGCGATCGCCTGCACATGCTCTGTGGCTTTGACCTTGAAGGTCGCGCGGAGTTGTGGGAGAAAGTTGTCTTCTTGGGTGCTCATGGCGATTGTGGTTGACTACACCTTGTAACGTTCAACCATCTGCTTGAGCCGCTGGCCGAGTTCGTTGAGGTTGCGGGCTGCGGCTTCCAGCTGCTTGGCGCCGGCTACGTTCTGTGTGCTTGCCTGCTTGATGCTCTCCATCGCGCCCGCCACCTGGTCAACGCCCACCAGCTGCTGCTGGCTCGATGCCGCAATCTGCGTGGCCGCCTGCGCCGCCTCCGTCACGCTGCCCGCCAGCGCCTGGATCGATTCGCCCGCCACTTCGGTTTGCCGGCTCCCCGCCTCCACCGCCTTGCTACCCTGCTCCGTCGCCATCATGGCCGTCGTCGTCGCCTTCTGGATGTCGCCCAGGATGGTGCGCACCTGGTTGGTCGCCTGGCGCGACTGCTCCGCCAGGCTCTTGACTTCCTGCGCCACCACGCCAAAGCCCTTGCCGTGCTCGCCAGCCTTGGCGGCTTCGATGGCCGCGTTGACGGCCAACAGGTTGGACTGGGCGGCCAGGTCTTCGACGGTGGCCATGATCCGGCCGATGGCCTGGCTCTGCTCGGACAGCCGCGTCATGCTGGCGGCAATTGCTTCCATCTGCAGCCGGATGCGGTTCATCCCGGCCGCAACGTCCTCGGTGGACTTGCGTCCGCTCTGGGAAATCTGCGCCGCCTTCTGCGCGCTGTCGGCCACGTTTCTGGCTTTCTGGCTGGCCACCTGCGCCGACTGCCGCACTTCTTCCACGGTGACGGTCGTTTCGCTCACGACCGTGGCCGACTCGCTGGCGCTGGCGGCGAGCTGGGTGGTGGATGCGACGATGTCGCTGGCGGCCGAACCCAGCACCGTCGCACCTTCGATCAGCCCGCGAATCTGCTCGCGAAGACCCTCCGCCATGCGGGTGAACATTTCCACCAGCACACCGATCTCATCGGAGCGCTGATCCGCGGGCAGTGTTGCCGTGAGGTCGCCGGCCGCGATGAGTGAGGCTACCCTTGAAATATCCTGGATGGGGTGCGAGATCACGCGTTGCATGCGTATGGATATCGGCAGCGTGATCAGCAGCGAACTGACCAGCACCAGCAGGATGATTCCGCCGAAGCGTGCGACACGCCAGGTCAGCGACTCGGTGCTCGCACGCAAGTACACGGTTCCCGCCGTGCGTGCGCCGTCCCTGATGGGTCGGAACACCTCCAGCTCATCGTCCCTGAATCGCTCCCCCGCAGGCTCCGTTGTCGTGGGCAGCGCTCGGGTGGACGAGCCGGAACGCTGGTATCGGGCAAAGAGCCTGGCATCTGCGTTGTAGATCCCGGCAGCCGCGATTTCCGGATTCGCTTCGAACGCTTTGAGGTATTCCTCGGCCACTTTCGCGTCGTTGAAAGCGAGTGCCGCCGTGACGCTGGCGGCAAGCGTTTCGGCCTGAACCGATATTTCACGTTTCTTCTGGTCGGTGTAGGTGATGGTGTCGTAGGCAACGATGGCCACACCGGCCAGCAGCAGCGCAATCGCACTGGCCAGCACGCTGATCAGCAGCAATTTGGCGCGAATCGGAACATTTGCAAGCCAGCCCATTTAACGGCCCTCCCCAACCCGTCTGGGCTTGACGTTGAGCGCCACGCTCAACAGTTTGGAACTGATGGCCAGCCTGTTTTGCGCGGCGGCTTCATCGTCGATATCAAAGCGCACGCGATCGTCCTTGATGACGAAGTTGATGATTCCCGTGGCCACCCCCGGCGACCGGCCATCACTCACGGTGAGCACGCTGCTGCCGCGTAGCGCTTCGACGATTTGGGGGAGGCGCTGCGCCTCTGAGGTGGCAAGGTACACGATGTGGCAGCCTGAGTCCGGCTTGACTATCTTCAGTCGCCGCACCTCGACTGGTCGTTGGGCGATCCGCTGGCCGTTGACGGCCCTGTCGAGAGTGGGCCCAAATGGATCCTCGCCCGCGATGCACAGCTGAAATGGGCTGGTCGGCGAAGCAAAGGCTGTTGCAGGCCATTCGACAAAGGAGCCGAACTTGTACAGAAAAGCCGCCTTGACGGCGTATTCCACTGATTCGTCGGCTGCGCTGGCCTTGCCGGGGAAGAGCGCGATGCCCAATGCCACAACGGCCAAGGTGCTGCCCGAGTGCATGCGCGCTACCGCGCGCAGTATGTTGATCAGAATTTCCATAGCATTTTTGCGTAGAAGCTGCGCCCAATTTCGCTACGCGCCGGCGTGGAACCACTGAACTCCGGATGACCCTTGTCGAGCAGGTTGAGCGCGGTCAACGAAACCTCGACATCCTTGGCGACCCACCAGCCCAGACGCGCATCGAACGCGGTATAGCGAGGAACCTGGGTGGAGGACAATGTGCCGATCGAGCGCAGGGAGACATCAAGCTCAACGTCGTGCGCCAGATTCATCGCCGAACGCAGAGAGAACTGGTGTCGCGGATCAGTTTCGGCGGCGGCCAGGCTGGTTGTATCGGTACTGCCTGACTTTAAGCTTAGATCTTTCTTGAGATAGTTATAGCCTGCACTCAACCGCCACCAGTTGTTTACACGGTAGTTCCCCCACATTTCCACACCGTAGGTATTGCCCTTCATCTTGTTCCCGATCACAAGCGCTGATCCGGGGCCCGCAGAGCGTTCGAGACTGCGCAGGTCATCGTAGACGTTGTAGAAGGTAGACACGGAGAACGAGGTGTCGGCGGTCGGCTGCGTGCGGTAACCGACCTCGTAGGCGGTCAGCGTCTCCGACGTAAAGTCCCCGACGACGAACCCCGGGAACCCCAGGAGCGGGATAGCCGGCACAAAGAATTCGCGGTCGACGCGCGATGGCGTGCGCACCGCCCGCGAGATAGCCGACCACAGCAGCGTGCGATCGTCCAGCTTCCAGGCCAGCCGCGCGTTGGGTTGCCATTCCAGCCCGGTGTAGTTGTTGTGCTCCAGTTTCAGGCCCAGCGTGAGCTTGAGGGGTTCGCTGAGCGCGATGCTGTCCTGGACAAAGATATTGGCTCGGCTCAGCGTCTTTTGTGCCGGCAGAAACTGCAGGAACTGGCTGTTATCGACATGGTCGTTCTGCCGCCGGTAGCCGCCACCCCAGACAATGTCGTGGTCCTTGCGCCACCGGAAACGATGCTGCACGTCGATGTCGTAGGTATCGAGCACTTCGCCGAACCCGGCGGAGCCTGGATAGTTGCGTTGAGTCCGATCGTAATAGGCCTGGACCTGTATGTTTGCGTCATCCGCCAATGCGCGATTCCAGCGTCCAAGCAGGTTCGCTCCCGAAATGGTCTTGTCGGCCAGGGCGCGCTGATGTATCAACCCATCGTAAGCATCTCCCTGCAGCGTAAAGGTATCGGCGGCGCTGGCCGAGTCAATCCGGAAGCCCGCCTGCTGCGTGTTCCACGAATTTTGCAGGTCGGTGCCACTGCTGTTCTGCGTGCTGTCGCGGCTAAAGCCCTTTGCATACAGACGGTACGTGGTGTCCTCGCCCAGTTTGCCGCCATGACGAGCACCGGCGCCACGCTCCTTGGTACCGGCACCGCCGCTCAGCAAGGTACCCTGGGTATCTCGTGAAGAGCGGGTGATGATATTGATGACGCCATTGACGGCATTTGATCCCCACAGGGTTCCGCCTGGTCCACTGATGACCTCGATGCGTTCTATGTCTTCGATCAAGGTATCCTGCACGTCCCAGAACACGCCGGAGTTCAGCGGCGTATACACGCTGCGGCCGTCTATCAGCACCTCCAGCTTGTTGGCGCTCCTGCTGTTGAAGCCGCGCGCCGTAATCGCATAATTGCTTGAGTCATCGCGCGCGACCTGGAGATTGGGCGCAAGGCGCAGTATTTCCGGGATGCTGGTATAGCCGGACCGGCGAATGTCTTCGCTCGTGATCACGTAGACCGCTGCAGCCGCATCGCTCAACCGTTCGGGTCTCTTCAGTACCGAGGAGATCTCGATGTTCGCCAGATCTTCAAGCGTCATGCGTGAAAAATCCACGGAGGACAAGGATGCTGTTGTGGCATCTGCCGCGATGACTGCGCCCACCTTGAGCGTCACGCATGCTACGGCAGTCAGACGACTGACGAGCGTCGCTGCCCGGCGCCATCGTCCCTTGCCTTCCTTGCCCCCCTTGCCTGCGGCATCTGCGGCTCTTTTCATTATTTCCCTCCTTTTTTTGCTTCGAACACCCGTTACCCCGTTCACGCCAGACCTTGGCTAGCGGTCTAACCTCCGGTCAGGGCGACTCAGTACGACATCCACTCCCTGCGTTGGCCTGCAGGGTCTGGATTCAGTCCTCCACTTCCTCCTGCACAATGATTTTCGGGTCCGTCAGGAGACGATCCAGATCAAGCACCACGAGACGTTGCGCCGTCACGCCTTTCAGGTAGTCGGCCCGGATGCCCGTGAGCGTCGGCAACGTCGGCTGCAGGCTCCCTAGCGGGATGATTCGGACGCCCACGATGATGTCCGCCATCAAGCCGAGTTCGAGATCGTTACTGCGCAGGAGAATGACGCAGTGCAGGTCGGTCAACCCCTGGTCGGGCAGATCGAAGAATTTTTTGATGTCGATGACCGGCGTGATGCGGCCCCGCACATTCACAATTCCGCGCACAAATGACGGCGTGCAGGGAACCGGTGTCAGACTCTTCAGGGGATACACCTCGCGCACGTGGCGGGTCTCCAGCGCATAGCATTCATGGGCAAGACGAAACTCCAGCACCTCGAGCGATGCGTTCGCCACCGCGGTGTTATCCCGGGGCCGCGCCAGGGCGCGTGCACGGGCACGAAGGATGGTTCCGGCGTCGGGGATGGCGGTATGAGTGGGGTCACTCATCGCGTATTTTCCGGACTGGTGAGCGAAGCAAGGGTCTGCGCAAGACGCCCGGCGGTGAGCCCGTCCGATTCGCGCAGAGGATCGTCCGGGTGGTAGCGTTGCAGCAGATGCAGCGTATTGGCGAAATGTTTGTCCGCTTCGCCGGCCTTTCCGCACCGGCGCGCAAGATTTCCGAGTGCAAAATGAGCCAGCACAAACTCGGGTTCGAGATAGGTCGCCCGCTGAAGGGAAAACCGCGCTTGTTCTGGTTCGCCCTGCTCCAGCAAAACGACCGCGCGCAGGTAATGGCCGGCGGGGTCCTGCTTGTCGGCGACGATCCAGCGATCACACCATGTCAGCGCATCGGCAAGTCGGCCCTGGTTTGCCAGTGCCCGGGCCAGCAGCGAACATGCCACAGGCCCTGGTGTATGTTCGGCCAAGGGCGCCAGCAACGTGTCAACCACTTCGGCATAACGGCCCTGCCCGTAAAGCGATTCTGCAAACATCAGGGTGCTGCCCGGTGCCTCCGGAACGGCGAAGTCGTCCGTCGGACGGTCGGACTCTAAAACCACCAGCGGGGCAGCCAATGGTGCCCATGACAAAGACGCCTCGACTGCAGGAAAACCAGATTCCGGCGCGCCGGTGGCGGCCACCGTCCCTGGTTCGGCCTGAGGCGCGACATTGCTCTTTTTGTAAAGGCTTGCACCGGCGAAATCCACTGTGACAAACTGTGGAAACAACGCCTGTGAGGCTTCGCTGGGACTCACCACCAGCCAGCCGCCTTCGACCAGCGAATGGTGGAGGTTCCCGATCACCTTGCGGGTCTGCTGCGGCGTGAAGTACATCAGCACATTGCGGCAGAAGATTACATCCATCGCATTGGTGTCTGTCTCAAGCGAGGGGTAAACGTCCTCCGCGAGGTTCAGGTGCGCAAAGTTCACCAATTTCTTGATTTGCGGCACGATGGCGTAACGGCCATCTGCGGTGCGATGGAAGTAACGTTGCTTGAGTCTTGCCGGCGCGTTGCGGAACGACCATTCGCCGTAGATGCCTGCGGCAGCCTTGCGCAGAAAGCTTGCGTTGATATCGGTCGCGGTGATCGTCACCTGCCAGTCCCGAAAATCGGGCAATGCTTCATGCAGCAAAATTGCCAGCGAATAAGGCTCTTCACCGCTGCAGCAAGCCGCACTCCAGATGCGCAGCCGCTGCTCGCCGCCGCGCCGGGCGCGGATCAGCTCGGGCAGGATGCTCTCGGTGAGCGCCTCCAGTGTTTGCCCGTCCCGGAAGAAATAGGTTTCACCGATCGTGAGATGACCTGCCAGCACCTGTACCTGGGCCCGGGTCGGCTGCGCCGACAGCAGCCAGTCGACACAGGCTGCCGCGTCCTCAAAGCCAAACTCCTGCGCTGCGTCAACCAGGCCACGCTTCAGATCATCCCAGCGCTCGCGCGGAAAATGCAGCCCCGTCGTGCCGGCGACAAGCTCGCTCAACTGCGACCACTGCGCCGGCATGACCTGGCCGTGCATCATTCGACCTCCTCCATCGCCGCATCCAGCGCGTGTGCTTCGTCCAGCGAGAGGAATTTTTCCATGTCGTGAATCAGCACCAGGCCATCGTCAAGCTTGACCACGCCCTGGAATTGCTCAAGGCCGGGTACCATCCGGTCCGCACCCACAACGGCAGATGGCTCGTGTTCGATCACGCCGTGGACCTCGTCGATCACCAACGCCACCGTATGCCGGGCCGTCCGTGCAATCAGAAACTGGTCGGTGGGAACGACCTCCCGCTCTGGCAGGAAGAACCGTCGCCGGATATTGAACACCGGGAGAACACAGCCCGCTACGTTGATCACTCCGAGCACCACAGCCGGCGCACCAGGCAAGGAGGTCACTTCCACGGCTTGGATGACGCGCTCCACCACCGGGAGCGGCAACGCATAGCGCTGCCCGTTGAGGCGAAAAATGACCAACTCCATGAGTTCCCTTGTTTTTCTTGCTGAGCGGCCCACCTTCGCTTGCGCTGGTGGTTCGATGCAAAAACCTGGTCAATTCACAATTTTGTGCCTCAGGATAAATCATTTCGGCTATTTATGCCAAATGTGAAAGTGATGGTGAGTCGTCGCATGACGCCCTGCCACAACGCCTGGACGCAGCCAGCCCCTAAAAAACTAACGCCGCTGCACTGGGCGGGAGACGCTCTGGCACCACCTGGGACGACTCCTGCTTCAGAGCCGGGCGCGAATGCATGTAGGACTAAAGACCATCTTGCAATAACCGGTTCAGCGCGGTGGCAAACTGCCCGGATGAACCGGATTCGACGCTCAGCGCTAAAAAAGTGGTTGTACGGATTGCTGGCCCTGGCACTGCTCATAGCGGCGGGTGTGGCCGCGGTGCAGTCGCAAGAGCTGAGCAGCGAAAAGCATGCAGCAGCGTTGCTCAAAAAACACGAAACGCTCACTGAGCAGCTGGCGCATCACAACCCGTACCGACGCCCCTTGGTCCTCGATTCTTCCGAAACCCACAATGCGGTCCATGGCAACGCCTACGCTGTGCTGGATTCGCCGTTCAGCACCTTCAGCGCTACCTTTAAAAGCCCTGATCACTGGTGTGAAGTGTTGATCCTGCATAACTATAAGACTCCGTACAGATTGCAAAGGTGCAGAGGTACCCACAGCTGACGCTGGGGAAGCCAGCTTTAGCCCTTGGTCAAAATTCAATCGGTACAGGTTATCAATATTGAATCGGCGGGGACACTATATGAAAAATCCATATGCGTCAGCTGCAAAAAGATTCTTGCACCATATATTACGAAAAGCGTTTTCCTTCTTTCCAAGATCCTTACGGTTCGCCGTGTACCGGTCTTTTGTCAATTGCGATCCCACACCTGACCAACGTATAGTCCTGAAGATAGCGCAGACGAAAGAAGAACTGCAAGCGTGTTTCCAGCTCCTTCATGATGCGTATGTTGGCAGCGGCTTCATGCGGCCCGACCCGTCAGGCATGCGCGTCAGCATTTACCACGCGCTGCCAACCACAACCACACTTTGCGCCAAGTTCGACGGTGAGGTTGTCGGGACCATTTCGCTGATTCGCGAAAGTGTTTTCGGCTTCCCCTTGCAGTCGATTTTTGAGCTGTACGACATTCGCGAGAAAAAGGGCCGGATAGCTGAAGTATCTGCGCTTGCAGTGCATCTGAAATTCAGAAACACAGGAGGAACCATCCTGTTTCCCTTGATGAAATTCATGTATGAATACTCCACCACCTTCTTTGATACCCGGCATCTTGTGATTGCTGTCAATCCGAACCGGATTGAAATGTACGAGTCTCTTTTGTTCTTTGAAAGATTGACGGAGAGTTCAGTTGAAAAATACGATTTTGCCAATGGAGCACCCGCGATAGGTGCCTCTCTTGACCTGTATGTAGCCCCTTCAATTTTTAAACGGGTTTATGGGAAGAAAGCGAGACGCAAGAATCTTTATGCATATTTTTTACGCACCAAGCTGCGTAATATCAGGATGCCAAGTCGACGCTATTTCACGACCAATGATCCGGTGATGACACCAGATTTACTCGACTATTTTTTCAACCAATGTACTCCCACCTTTCAAAACCTAAGTGAAAGGGAGAAAAGACTGCTGCACTCCATCTACAACCACGCGGAGTACCAACAGGTACTGCCGCCTGTTTTTTCTGATTCAAACTTCCAGACCCGTGAGCGTAAGCATCAACGTTATTCAATCAAATGTCCTGGCAGGTTCTCTGTCACTGGCCCTGAAAATACGGACGTCTATGACCTGCGGGTGGTAGAGCTTTCCGAGGATGGTTTTCTGGCGCGCTCTAAAGTACCCTTACCCGCGAACGTTTGGGGTCAAGCCATCGTTCAACTGGGGCATGAGGAAGAGTCGGTTATCAAAGCCATGGTCGTACGTGGCAAACACAAGGGGCCCCACGGCTTTTACGGCTTCAAATTGATTGAACCTGATCTCCCCTGGCGTAAACTTGTTGGCGTATTGAAGTCAGGCATGACCCATGAAGACTTGGACATTGCCTCCCAATTTTTGCCAGACTGAGCTATCCAATCACTCACCTGGAGGTCAGTTGGACTTGCTCCGTTGCAACAATTGCTGCACAAATCTGGATGGAATGGCATAGCTGATTCCTGACGGGTTGGTCAAGGCCGATTCCCGGGTGCCTTTGATGAACACCATGTTCACAACGCCCAGCACCTCTCCTGTATCCGGATCAAACAGGGGCCCCCCACTGTTGCCGGGATAAGCCGTGCCATCCAGCTGAAAAATATCGAAACCACCTCCCGAGCGCAGACTGCGTATCGTTTTTTCGTTGAGCTGCTGGGCGGATGGGGTAGGTAAGGCAACTGCGGCGATAGAAGAAATCATGCCGCGGTGAGTCACGGGCGAGAAACCAAGCGCTCCCCCAATGGGGAACCCCATGAAGGCGACGGCTTGCCCCTCTTGAGCCAAGCCGGAATCCCGCATGCTGAGTGCCGGTGCCGAGGGCCCTTCAAAGCGCAGCAAAACCAGGTCATGAAGCTTGTCCACTTCGAGCACTGTGACGGGCCGCATCTGCAGTTCATTTTGTTCTCCCCTGACCTGGATGACCCAAGCAGCATCGACATCCTCTTTCGCAGGCTGCTCAAGAACATGGGCGTTGGTGATGACCAGATTGCCACGCCCCGAATTTCCATTGGTCACAACGAAACCCGTACCTCTCAAGGCGAAGCGCGGACTGTTTGTGTTCTTGTAGGTACCCACCATGACCACTGACGGTTTTACCTTGGCGATAGTGTTGGCCATATCGGCCCGCAAAGGCTCCGCAATCATGAGGCCAGCAAGAACAAGGAAAATGAGTCTGGACTTCATTTTTCACTCTCCATTGGGTTAACGTAAAACCGCGATTTGCCCCAACACACTGATGCATATTGAGCCACAGGTCAAACCCACGCTATCAATGTGCCGTGTGATCAGCGTCAGCTATTGCAGTATTCCCCTTTGGAAAGTAATGCATGAAGGCTTTCCGAGTCAAATGCGGAACAATCAAATACCAGGGCATCCGCAGATAATGGGATCGAATGTACAAAGACCAGCGGGCAAAATTGCCAAAGGAGTCATCGCAGCTCGGATGGAGCGGTTGCAATGCACGGTTGAGCAATACAGACAGCACCCGGCGAGTCATCCAGTTCGGCTGGATATCCTGCAGTTCATGGCGTAAATCCAGAGGTGTGCCGCTACCAAAGAGGCGTTGGGTGTGGTGCAACGCATGAAAGAGCGGTTCGCCCAAACCCAGCTCCTTGGCTCTGGCGAACAGTGCACTCCAAAACCCAGGATCTTTGCTGAAGTGCTTCAGCAAATCGTTGATATCCAGCAAGTCGCGCAGGCCGTGACTGAATTCGCCCTCCTGAAACAGATGCACAGCGCTGTGAAGCACCATATCCACTGGTGCCAGAACGAACAAGTCAGCCCTGTCGTCAATGGCCACCACGCGCTCCAGCAGTTGGGCACCATTGACCTTGAATCGCGAGGTCGGAGGTGTGATGGTGTGATGAACATCAATCACCGTGCCGCGCTGCACATGCTTCATCGGCGGAATCTCGTGCATCCACTGACGGTAGTAACGCTCGTTGTAGGCATCTCTTTTTTCACTGATCCAACCAGCCCGGAACAACGCGCCTTCGACTTCCGGGAGACGATCTCGCGCAACCATGATGTCTATGTCAGAAAACAGACGCCCATGTCGTGGAGGCAGGTTGGCCACAAAGTAAGCTGCCCCTTTTAGCATAACAACGGGAGTAGGGACATGTTTCAGCGCGCGCCTGATGCAGTCCACTTCCCATTGCACCTCATGATGCTGGCGATCAACCAACCTCAGTGCTCCTTCCAGGTATTGTCGCGGCCTCTCTGAAACTGCGGCCAACCAATTGCGCTCAGCATGGTGCTGCGCGAGACGGCCCAGCAATCTTGCTTGTCTGGCCTGGCCCAAAATGTTCTCCCATTCCGACAGAGTCAGTTGGGGCCGCTGATCCGGTTGCGCCCAGACTTGCGAAAGCAGGCTCGGCTTCATGCCCTTCCCCGCTCTGCAAGATCGTCAAACACCGACACTGCATCTTCCAGTTCGCTGTATCGGAAGTCATAGCAATCGCTGGTCGTGATGACGTCTGCGAGCAATTCAAAGCCGGTTAATCCGAGCACGGTGTAGTTGAATGCGTTGCGGCCCAGCTCCAGCATGCTGTTGGCCTTCGAACGCGCAGTAAGTTCGGCTCTGGCAGCCGGAACATATTGCGGAAATACCACCCACCGTGGCCGCGCCTGATCTTCATGGAGGTCCACATGGAGAGTGGGAACCTTCATATGGCTGACTGATCCTTTGGAGGTGTCATGGGTCACCCGGTTCAGCACCGCGCCCGGCACAAACCTGCTGATTACTTGCAGCGACTGGTTCTTCAGGCTGATAGGTCGACCTAGCGGTGCAATCAAGCCGTCCGTCAGCGAAATCAAAGTCAGCTCATCCGAGAGCAGCCGCCAGCCCCGGCTGACGAGACCTGCGCACAAAGTGCTTTTTCCCGAGCCTGGCGGGGCTGGCATGATAACGGCACAACCGTTTCGCGCAACCACGGCAGCGTGCAGCGAAAGGTAATGATGGGCTTGGGTCGAGATACACCAGTTCATTGCCCATTCAAGCAGGGGAAATGCATGATCTACAGGCAAGGCGGCAAATGGATGCTCCCCGTCATAGACGAATTTAACCTGTGGCCGCCACCATCTTCGTAATCCTCTGCTTTGGGCCAGAGTCACGGTAAAGTCGACAAACTCCTGAGGGTCAACCAGTGGGAAGTCAGCATAAAGCAGCCTCAGACCCTCCCCAACGGACTCAAGCTCTGAGATGATTCTGAAATTGAAGGGGCCGGTCCGAATGGTCAGGCCTTCACTGCCAAGTCGATGACTGACTTCGGCTGTGCTTAACTCAGACAAAATCATTGCAGCGTCGACTCAATCAGGCCAGTGGCTGCCAACTGCTCCAGGATGCCCCCCACGGCGTCCGATAATTGGTTATCGCTGGGGATGAGCAACTCATCAGCAATCCGTGACACTAGTTCGGGGAGCGTGCTCGCGGTACTCTCAACCATCATGAGAGTGACTGCCGTCAGCGTGTCCATCTGGTGGGTTTGTCCCGACCCAACGTCAAATACCACCCACTCATCATTCCAGCATCTCCAGTGCAGGGATGCCAGCGTGTTCAGATGCCAAACCACAAGGCAAGGCGATTGAGATTGATTCACCAGCAAATGACAAGAGCGTCCCGGTTGCCAATACTTATGAAGTGTGCGTTTCCATGTACGTCTTGAAAAACTCCAGGGCATCTCTGTACGCCGGTGAAGCGCTGCCCTGGTTATAAAAGGCAAGCACTTCGTCTCCCGAGTAGGGGAAGTTGAAGCTGAAGCTCAAAGCGTTCAACCAAGCGCAAATCCAGTGAAATTCATCTGTATCCGCGAAATTGCGGCTATTATCTGCCGGCGATAGGACCTCAAACAGCGTCGGAAAACCGCCATCAGTATTTCGCCAATAACCGCTGGCCTTAAAAACCTGTTTACACTGCGTCTTGAAGGGAACGGGCCAGGCATGGCTGGGCACCCGCTTCCCGTTGATTGTCTCTGATTGACCCCACCAATCGGGACCGTAGCCACCACATACCGCCGCAGTCGTAGTAGCCGAATGCACGCCAGAGTGCATGCCCGAGATGCTGCACTGGTGTTGGCCATCAAATGTGATGAGCCTCTGACCCGCCAAAGTCTGGAGAGGTACAGTCGCTGCAAGAACGGCCGCTCCCTTACCTACACCCTTGAGAAGGATACGACGGCGAGCGAGAGCCGCAGATGAAAGTCCCCCTGCCTTGCCCTGGCCTGGCGCTTCAATATTTTCAGTGCTCATATCGATTCCCACGCGTAGCCGCAATTCTTTTAACGGTTTGCGCCGGGTATCCGACTTAAACCGCTTTAATCTTAGCAAATGCACCGCAATTGTGCGAAAAAACTAGCTCACTAACTAGCTCACTACCCTATGCAATGGTTTTGCTTGAGAACTTAGCGAACACATTAAATCCCGGCTCCCGTCAATTGATAAGCAACGCAATTTTTATGCCGTTCGTTTTGCCCGTTGATTTTTATTGGTATTTATGCTTTCTGGTGTTCACTTCGCCTGAGAGTTGTAAGAAAAACCGACAGACTTACAGATTTTTCAGGAGCGCCGCAACCTCCGGCTGAGCTGAAAACTTATCGCCCAGTTTATTGAGTTCCTCCAGTTTTTTTCGCGCTAGACCTTTATTTCCGCCTTTAATATGAATTTTTGCCAGGTTGAGTTTGTATACAGGATTCAACGGCTGCAACACCAGTACTTTGTTTTGAAGTTCCACTGCCTTCGCGTAGTCGCCCTTTTCTGAGAGTATCATCGCGAGGGTGTCCATAAATCTCGGTTGATTGGGTGCCAGGGCATTTGCCTTTTCAGCGTAGCCGATCGCACCATCCTTGTTGAGTTTAGCGCTCACCCATGCCAAATTGTTATACGCACCCGCGTTATTGGGCTGCAACTTGAGCACCTCTAAATAACTTTTTTCTGCACCGCTGTAGTCTTTGCGTTCAATGGCTCTGCCGCCCAGATAAAGCAGAAAGGCGACATCTTTGGGGTTGTTTTTCTGCCAACTGGCCAAAAATTTATCGGCTTCAGCGACTTTGCCAGAAACCAGCAACACAAAGTGCAGCTTGATGGCCAGCTCTGAAGAGTTCACTTGCTTCAGCCCGGCGCGATAAGCCGTTGCTGCACTGTCCCAGTTTTTTTGGGAGAGGTTGATATCACCTTCGAGCACATAGCCCGCCGCTTCCTTGGGGCGTTGTTGCTGCACCGTGCGTGCCGTCGTCAAAGCAGCGGGAAACTTTTTCCCATCCAGATCTAGCGCGATCAAAGTACGCTGCGCTTCGAGCAGATCGGGCTTGATTTCAAGGGCCTTGAGAAGGCTGCTGTACGCCGCTTCCTTGTTTTTTTCAGCCAGATGCGCGTTAGCCAGGCGCATTTGAGGCCGCGGCGACAGCGGTTGCATGGCCGCAAGCTTGTTGTAACTGCCAATCGCCTGATTAAATTCCCCGGATGCTTGTTGCGCCAGGCCCAATGCGTCCAGAAGCTCGGGGCGGTCTGGTAACGCCGATACTGCATTCTGCGCTGCCGACAAGGCTTGCTTGAAATCTTTGTTGCGCAGATGGAAGTCGATGAGCAACAATCGTGGTGCCGGGTCTGTCGGGTTGGCCGCCACCGCGTTGCCGATGAGCCGGGACATGTCCTCTTTTGCAGTCCCCGACCGTCCCGCGAGTCGAACAAGCATCAACCAGGCCTGGCCATTTTTAGGGTCTTTGGCCAGCACCGCCTCGATTCGCTTCTTTGCGTCCTCAGGTTTTTTGGCCGCCAGATCCATCTCCGCCAGACTGGCCACGGCCGCAAAGTACGACGGATCAATCGTCAAGGCACGCTCAAAGCTCTTTTTCGCACCGTCAGTATCTCCCTTGAGCAACAGGGTTCGGGCACGCAAAAAGGCTGCCAATGGTTTGTCAGGCTGCTTTTTCTCAAGCCCGTCGATGGCCTTTAACGCCTTATCAAACTCCAGACGCCTCAGATGTGCGTTGATCAGCGCCAGGTCCGCAGTGGTGCCCGCGTCCGAACCGGCAATATTCTGCAACTCTTCAAATGCAGTGTCGACCGAGCCGCTCATCAAATGAGTCAACGCCAGGGCGGTCCGCTTTCCGCCGTCCTTGGGCACTTGACTGATCGCCTTCTCGAAGTACTCCTCCGCCTTTTTGAGATCACCGTTCTGAAGATAGACCTGGCCCGCCAGTGAAAGCAGTTCGGGATCAATTTTTTCCTGCTTCAAGCCCGGTAGCAAAGTCTCCATCGCCCTGGCCGGTTGCCCCGCGCGCAGGTAGGTTACAACAAGCAGGCGACGGGGCAATGCAAGCGTTGGCGCGGCCTGCACGGCCTTGCTTAAATAGCTTTCCGCTGACAGCAGTGAATTGAATCGAAGCTCCACGGCACCCGCCAATTGCAGGCTTTCTACGCTACCCGGAGCCACTCTTACAACCTGCTGCACCAGATTTCGGGCAAGCTTGAAATCTTTTTTCTGAAAAGCCAGCAGCGCTTCAAGGTAAGTGGTGCGCGGGTGATTCGGCGCAATTTTTTTCAGTTGCGCAATTTGCGCTGCCGCTGCGGCTAGATCGCCTTTTTGCAGCAGAATCATAGTGACGGCGGCATGGCCGGCAATAAAATCCGGCTTGATTTCAGTTGCTTTGCGGTAAGCCTCCAATGCCTCTTTGACCTGATTTTTTGCAAACAGTAAAAGATCGCCTTTAAATTTCCAGGCTTCATGGCTTTTCGGAGATTTGGCAATCGCCTCATCCGCCATCACCAGCGCGCCATCAATATCACCCTGCCCCGCCTTTTGTCGAGCCTGCTCAATCAGGGCCGGCGCGTAGCCTGGTTCCGCCAGCAGGGCCGCGTTTAAGGCCGCCTGTGAAAGTTCCGCCTTGTCCTGCATGGCATAGGCAGACGAAAGCGTCATCATGAGGCTTGCTTTGGCGGCCGGCTGGCTTAACTCGATGTTGGCAAATTCATCCGTCACCTTCTTCGCCTGCCCCCGCGCCAGCAGGGATCTGGCCAGCGGAGGAATCACCAGGTCTTGCGGGTGTTTCAGTTCCAGGGCCTTGCGCAACTCAGTTTCGGCGCCTACGGGGTCCCCACTTTCCAGCAGCGCGGTGCCCAGTAAAAAGCGTGCCTCGGGTAAATTTGGATCGCTCTGCAACGCGTTTTTTATCTGAATGACCGCCGATTTGGTGTCGTTTTTCGCCAGGTAGTTTTTGGCAGAGAGGAGCATGGCTTGCGGTGTGTCTCCACAAGCGGCCAACAGCAGCGACACCAGAATGGCCGAAAGAACCGTGCGAGCATCCGTTTTTTTGGAGTTCATGGTTAGCCTGAAATGAAAGTTAAACCCGAAGCAAACTACTTCAATCCGAGCCGGTGCATCAAATCGTAAAGCGTGGGCCGACTCACCCCTAGCAATTCAGCCGCCTTGACCATATTCCCATTGACGCGGCCCAAGGCCGCAGTAATTGCCCGTTTGTCCGCGTTGTCACGAATGACGCGCAAGTCCAGTGAATCATCAGCTTCATCCGGCACCGTGCTTTTCAAACCCACATCTTTACTGGAAATCTGGCTGCCTTCTGCCATGATGGTCGCACGTTTGATGCAGTTTTCCAGTTCCCGGATGTTGCCCGGCCACGGGTGCTGCTCAATCGCCCGGACGGCATCTTCGCAGAGCGTCATCAAGGATCGATTCTGTTCCTGTGCAAAGCGTCGCACGAACGCGTGCGCCAGCAGCGCCGCATCTCCGACACGGGCACGTAGTGGCGGAATATTGACGACGATTTCCGCCAGTCGGTAATACAAATCTTCGCGGAACGGGGCATTCTTGCTCAGCGCGCTCAAATCCTGATGGGTGGCACAGACGATTCGCACATCCACCGGAATTTCCTGCCGCCCCCCCACGCGCTCGATCTTTCTTTCTTGCAAAAATCGCAGCAGTTTGGCCTGCAACTGAAAAGGCAAGTCGCCAATCTCGTCAAGCATCAGCGTACCGCCATCGGCCATTTCGATCTTACCCAGCGTCAGTTTCGACGCGCCGGTAAACGCACCTTTTTCGAACCCGAACAATTCGCTTTCCAGGAGATTTTCCGGGATAGCGGCACAGTTGATGGCAACAAATTTTTCTGCTCTTCGGGGTGACGACTGGTGCAGACCGCGTGCCAGCAGTTCTTTTCCCGTGCCGCTTTCGCCCAGCAACATGACCGTGGCATTGCTGCTCGCCACTTTTTCAATCGTGCGGCAGATGCGTAGCATTTCGGGGTCGCGCGTCATTAGCCCCGACAGGGCATCGGGTTGATGCATTGACTGCAAACGCCGATTTTCGCTTTGCAACTCAAACAGCCTGAAGGCTCGTTCAACAGTCAGGTTGAGCAACTCGGGTTCGAACGGTTTTGCGAAAAAATCATAGGCACCCATGGCAACGGCACGTAAGGCATTGGCCTGGTCGTTTTGCCCGGTCAGAACAATCACCTTGATGTCCGGATCAAAAGCTAAAATTTGCTCGAGCAGCCTGAACCCTTCAGACACCGAGTCCGCATCCGGCGGCAGTCCCAGGTCCATGGTAATAACGGCGGGCGTACTTTTACGCAATTGCGACAACGCACTTTCCCGGTCATGCGCGGTCACCGAGTCAAAGCGGTCGAGCGACCACTTGATTTGCTTTTGCAGAGCCAGGTCGTCTTCCACAATCAGCAACGAACGTGTTTTTTCAGATTTCATGAGAGCTCCAGCGAGTGAAGGTCTGATTCTTTCTGCTTTTCAAAGAGAGGCAGGAGCATTGTGACCGTGGTACCTTGCCCCAATTCGCTAGACACGTCAATGCGCCCACCTAATTCCTGCACATACTGGAAGCTTTCATAAGCACCAATGCCCATACCGGCCTGTTTGGTGGTCTGAAACGGCTTGAACAAGTGATCCCGAATGAAATCCTGGGACATGCCTTTTCCAGTATCCCCCACCACAATCCTCGCCTGACCGTTCAAGCGATCAAGACAGACCCAAACGCGCCCGCCCGATTCGGTGGCATCAAAAGCATTTTGCACAACATGTCCTATGACGCGCTCCAATCGTTCTTCATGACCACGGGTCACGACCGGCTCCGACGACTGAACCTCAAGCTTTCTGCCGCGCCCGGCCGCCACCGCCTCAATACGCTGAATGATTGTGCCCAGGTTCACCCCGAAGGCCGTCCCGGGTGTGGCCCCCTTGTGCAACTGGAGCATCAACTGCCGCATTCGGTCTAGTGAATTCTCAACCGTTATCAGCATATCTTGCTGAAACTCAGGGTTGTGACTCAATCGTTTGGCGTTTTTCATCATCAACGAGAGTTGCGTCACAATGTTTTTCAGATCGTGCACCACAAAGGCCGACATGCGATTGAATGCGTCAAACTTGCGCACCTCCAGCAGCGCTTCTGTGGCCTGCATCTGGGCCAAAAAGCTGGCCGCCTGCTGACCTGCTGTTTTCAGCAGATCATTGACCTCCCAGTTCACGTCGATGCGCGTACGCGGGCTGGCCAAAATACAAAAACCAATCAGCTCTTTCCCCACCATGAGCGGCACGACCAGCCATGCTTGGGCCAGCTCCTGCAGCCAGGTCGGTAGCTTCAATTCGCCGTAGCGCTGGGAATGAGATCGGTACTCCTCCAAGTTGATCACCCAGCCGCTGGTTATCATGAATTGGCAAAATGGCGAGTTGCCTTCTTCCTTTTCCAGCGTTTGCGGCAGATTCCAGCGTGCCGTTTGACTGAACGCCGCCTCGCCCATCGCCTTCATCCACAGCCCCCCCGCTGGACTCTCCAGCATGCCTGCCAGACCGCGAATCACCTGCTGCCCCATTTCCTGCGGAGTATTGTTCGCCGACAGGGTGTGCGTAAACTTCAACCATTCCTCGCGGTAGTCAAAGCGGTAGCGAAAAAAATGCTTGCCTAAAAATACCCGCAACTTGGCACGCACGGTTCCCGACAGTCCCAGGACCAGCAGGATCACAAGGGCAAAAAATACCAGTCCCAATTGGAGTGCACGCCCCCACTCGCCTCCATAGTAGCGAACGTAGTAGCCCACACTCGATATGAATATCAGATACAGGCCGGCCATCAGCAGCGTGGCGGTTTGAAACGCTGCTTTGGGAGATATATGAATTTTTGAAATCCAGTCGCTGCGCCGCGACATTGACAACAACAACAACGGCACGACTAAAGTATGTACAGTACCTCGTATGCTAAGGGCGTCTGCGTCCAGGCGATTGAATAAAACGGCCTCCGAGAACACATACAAGTCGAACACAAACGCGCTGAACAGACCAAGACACAAGGGCTTGATGTTCCAGCGCGAATCTTCGGTCACATTACGGAACACCTGCTCAAGCAAGACCAGGCCAAAGACCGCCGAGGCCATTGCGCTGAAAAGAATCGATCTTGAGGCCTGTCCGAAAACGCTGATGCGCAATGCGCCTAAGGTCTGCGCCAGGAGTCCGAAGAAGACCACAGCGACTGCAAGCGGCGTTATCCACGTCATGCCGACCGGTCTGTCTGGAGCACCATTTGAGCGAAGCAGGATCAACAAAAATGCATACCAACAACCGTACCTGAGCAGGTCGGACACGGTGCTGAACAACAAGAACAGCGGTATTCCCGTCAACAAAAACGCCAGCCCAGTCCATCCCCAAAGGGCGCTCAATGTCACTGCCGCAATGACCGTTGTTTTGGACCGCTCGCGCACTGAGCGCAAATAGCCGAGATGAATCAGCCGAAGCACAAAAGCAGAATAGGACAAGCCCACCAAGCCATAGCCCCACGCCGCCAATACAAGGGTGCCGCTATCGTTTTGCATGGCTCAAAAATTGAGGCACCGCAGCACCGTCAAAACCATAGTGGTGAGCAGCTCATTGCGAGCCCTTGCACATCAGGACAACACCCACGGTTTCAAAGAGAACGACAAAATCAAGAAGCAAACTGTTATTTTTTACATAGTAAAGGTCGTACTGGAGTTTTTCAGCTGAGTCTTCGATAGAGGCTCCATAGTGGTACCGTACCTGTGCCCACCCGGTTACGCCTGGTTTGACACTGTGGCGTACCGCGTAATACGGCATCTCTTTGATCAGTCTGGCCACAAAATAAGGTCGTTCCGGACGCGGTCCCACCAGACTCATATGGCCGATGAGCACACTGAACAGCTGCGGCAACTCATCAATGCGCAGCCTTCGTATCACGCGGCCGACCCGCGTGACCCGGTCGTCAGTCGCCGAAGCCCAACGGGGTTGGCCGTCTTTCTCGGCATCGGTGCGCATGCTGCGAAATTTGATCAGGTAGAAAAGTCGCCCGTTAAGACCAACACGTTGCTGCACGTAAAAAATTGGGCCACTGCTCTCCATCAAAATCAAAATGCCAGTTACCAGCATGATGGGCAATGTCAGCAGAATCAACAGCGTCCCCCACACAATGTCGAAGAGCCGCTTGCTCATGGTGCGCACCAAGCCTTGGTTAAATCCCTCGCCAAAAATGAGCCACCCTGCATACACTGCGTCAAGCCTGATCTGACCCAAGGCTATTTCAAAGTAGGTGGCGATGTCGACCACTTGAACACCCTGCACTTTGCAATCGAGCAATTCACGCAGAGGCATACTGCCACCACGACGCTCCGACAAGGCGACCACGATCTGATCGACCTGATGCTCCCGCACAATTTCAGTGAGGGACTTTTCGGTTGACAACAGCGCCCATGCGGAGACCTCCTTAACGTCCTCATTGGGGCCGGCGTAATACCCCACCAGATCCGCGCCGGGACCTGCCTTTTTCAGTGCTACGCCAACCAGCTTGGCACGTTTACCCGCGCCAAATACCAATACACGCGGACGCTTTGTGTGGGTTACATGCACCCGGTTAACCAGCATCAGAGCCCCTGCAGCCACCAGCGCCAGCACAAAAGACCTCTCATCGTCCAGATGGCGAGGTGAAAGATGAACAATTACGTAGGCTAAGGGAAACGAAATACACAAGGAGAGAACCGCGCGGGCACTGGTTTGCCCCACTGTACGGCTATGCACTCGGCCATAAAGCCCAAGACCGGAATTGATAATCAGCATGCCGACAGCGAACAAGAGTGCCGGGATCAAAACGATAGATGCGACTGAAGCTGAAGCCGGATTCTCCATCTGGAGAAGGATGGCTGCCGTCGTGGCAAACACCACCAGGCCAAGATCAAAGAAAATCTGTAAAAGCGTCAGCCTGTAAAAGTAATGACTGAATATTTTTATCACGTTAAACCTTAGGTCTCACGATAAAAACCAAGTAAATACTGCGCACAAGCACCCGTCACCTATGCCCATCATGCTGCCGATAAGCTCAGCGAAAGTCAAAAGGTAAATGCTGATTTACAGTTAGAGTTAACTGCAGAGTTACGGGTAACGCCTAGATGGTTAACGCCTAGATAAGACTTTCATGCTATACGCCATTTATTGCATAGATGGAGGGGTGAAAGACGAATAATGACGTAGGATAAAGACAACAAATCATTACAAACGTTTCAGTAACAATCAAGTTCTTACGTCGTTTGAATAGAATAAAGTATCAAGAAGTAATACAGGAAAGCCACTCTGGGCACATCCATGAAGCTGCTAACCAGCCCCACCAACAAGGCCGCAAACACAGAAGCCGTAAGGTAAGGGGACAATGGCAGCGACCGGGCACGGCCAATCACCAGATGCCAAAGCGCATAGGTCACCAGCGCAGCCAGAAGCAGCAAACCGGCCAGCCCCCGCTCGACCAGCACTTCAAGAAACAGGTTGTCCATATGCCAGGGTACAAAATAGGACAGTGCGGCGGGGAACCAGTGCGTCAACCCCTTGGAGAATTCGCCATTCTCTAGCAACTCCTCCCGATGCGGCCCGATCAACCGCAAATTGTCGAAATCCGCGACCCCTCCGGCGTTACCGACCGACAGCGAGAAAATGCCCAGGCGTGGCGTATGCCACGCCCCGCCCGCCAAAACCGGACCTACCAGCGGCAGCGTAAGCGCTTGCCATGCGGTCTTGCCCGGCAAAACGCGAACGAATGCCGACTGGCAACCCCCGTCATGCAGCAAATGTCTTTCGCACAGTTCGAGGTGAACATCGGTTTCCTTTTGAACCCGAACTTCCAGATTGACGAAGTGCGGACCCTTTGAAACCTGACTCACCCGCTGCGTCAAAGCATACAGTCCGCCCAGTTCTTCCACCGTGCCGGGGCCGCGCACGGTCACAAAACCGTTGGCTACCGCGCCTGGTTCCTGTTCATAGCGCATCTTCGCATCACCCGAAAATTCGCCTTGCGGACCCTGAGCTGCATAGTTTGCGGGAAAGCGCCCAAGGCCCTTACCCAGCACCCAGTCGATGGGGCCATCCAGCAGGTCAAGGCCGCGCTGCCAGTGCTCAAGGCGGCTAGCCAAGTCACGGCTTGTACTGGCCAGGCGCTCGGTCATGAACGAACCTCCGCCCACTACAGCCACCACCTCGGCAACCAGTGCCAGCGACAGCATCAGTCCTGCCTTCGCGCGCCAGCCCTCGGGCCCGTGGCGTCGCCAGACGCGGCCCAAAAATTCCCGTGCTTTGAAATCAGTCTTTTGCGACCGCAACAACATGCCCAGCAGTACCAAAGATCCCGCAACGGCAAGGTAGACGCCACGGGAAAACGTGGTCAGGCAGGCATAGCCCGTCAGCAAAGCCAGTGCAGCAGCGGCTGCCCAAGCCAGGGGGCGACGGGCAGAGACGACGGCCCACACAACAAAAGGCGTGGTCAAAACCAGGTAAGCGTCAATCGCCGCGCCCCCCACATGCATCTCCCAAAACAGGGAGGCCGTGCGGTAGTGCGTCGAAAAATTCGTTAACCCGGGAAATGCTGCACGCTCCCACACCACTGCCAGCGTGACCACTGTCAACCCCGCCACGATGCCGGTGGCCAGCCGCTGACCCGCAAGCCCCCTGGAGTGGGCAAGTTCATGTTGCAGCAAGGGAGTAAAAAGCAGCGCGAAGCCCAGACTCTTGAACACGCGCAAGCTGTTCAACGAGTCGGTATAGCCGGCGAACCAGTCAAAGGAAAAGCCACCGGCGTCCGCCAATCCGCGGTAAAAAGCCAACAGGCCCGTACCAGCCAGCGAAGCCATCAGCCCCCAAAAAACGACAGGCATTCTTGCGTCGGTGCCTGATCGGGAAGAGCAGGCCAAACGGCTATAGCCGCCTGCCAGGGCCCCCAGCAACAAGATGTCGAACTCATCAAAGACGAGCCACCCCGTCCACGGAGAGAAATTCAGAAACGGCAGGCAGGCGGGCAGCACAAAGAGCCATACGCCCGGCCGCCAGGCCGTCGTTGCGCACCATAGCCAGAAGAACACCAGCGCCGCCATTGGCCACAGGGGATGGCGCAAGGCCAGTACCGACCCTGCAAACAAGCCACCCAAAGCCGCGAGCAGCCAGGCGGGGTTCTTTAGTGGTCCGCCCCTAAACAAGAACCTCAACACAAGCCGGATGCCCCAAAAACCCCTGCGGACTGGCGCTTGCGCCATAAGCGCCCGACTGGAACACCACCACCAGATCGCCCACTTGTGCCGGGGCTAAACTCATGCGATCGGCCAGCAGGTCTAGGGGGGTACACAGGGGCCCGACAACAGAAGCGGTCTCTTTTTCCAGCGCATCAGCCTTGTTGCCAATCGTGACGGGATAGTTCTTGCGAACCACTTGCCCAAAATTGCCTGACGCGGACAAGTGGTGATGCAGCCCGCCGTCAGTCACCAGGAACACCTGCCCGCGTGATGTCTTGCGGTCGACAACACGGGCCACATAAACACCGGCCTCACCCACCAGGTATCGGCCCAGCTCGATGACAAACGAGGCAGCGGGCAGCTCGGTCTGGGCCCGCTGGGCGAGTCGGGCCAGGTTGTCGCCAATAGGTGCCAGATCCAGCCTTTGCTCACCCGGAAAGTAGGGAATCCCAAAGCCACCCCCCAAATTCAAAAAGCGCACCGGCGCGGGCGCATGCTGTGCCAGCCGCAGCGCCAACTCGTAAGAGTTTTGCTGCGCTTCACAAATGGACTCTGAGTGCAAATTCTGCGAACCGGCAAATAAATGAAAGCCTTCAAAGGCTAGCCCTGCCCGGCCGATATCGGCCAGCAGAACAGGTATCTGCTCCACATCCACGCCAAACTGCTTGGGGCCGCCTCCCATTTTCATGCCCGAACTTTTGAGTTCAAAATCCGGGTTAACCCGCACCGCCACACGGGCCGGCAGGCCCAGCTCGCTGGAAATCGCCGCCAGTGCCACCACTTCGCGAAATGATTCAAGGTTAATCAGCACGCGCGACGCCACTGCCTGGCGCAACTCGGCGTCACGCTTGCCGGGACCGGCAAAGCTGATGTCCTGCGGGTTGGCCCCGGCATCCATTGCCACCCGCAACTCGCCCGCAGACGCCACATCAATGCCGTCCACCAACCCGGCCATCAACCCGACCACCGCTGGCATCGGGTTGGCCTTCATCGCGTAGTGCAGCTTGACCTCCTGAGGTAGCACGTGGCGCAGCGCTGCCACCCGTGCGCGCACCAACGAGCGGTCGTAGGCGTAAAAAGGCGTTTGCCCCACCCGCGCAGCGAGCACTGACAAGCGCTCGCCACCGATTACCAGTTCCCCGTCGCTAACGTGAAATTGATTCATGGGGGCATGTACGGGCAACTGATGTTCAGTGACTGACATAAATTTTCTTCCGTTTTTAATTGCAGGTCGGGGTGCGCTCAAGCGGAATCGGAATGCCGCTGAACCCACTCGGCTGACAACAATTTTCGGTCGATCTTGCCATTGGGATTACGCGGCAGCGGCCCGGCGACCATTTCAATGCCCGCAGGCACCATGTACGCGGGCAGCCGTGCGCGGCATTCAGATATCAAGGCATTCATATCTGTAGCCCCCGCCGAACCTGCGGGAGTAGCTATCACATGTATAGCCTGACCCAGGCTTGGATGATCCACGCCAAAGGCCACGCACTCGCCCACCAGTTGGGTCGCGTACAAAATTTCCTCCACCTCGGTGGGGCTCACCCGGTAACCCGATGTTTTTATCATCTCATCGCGTCGGCCAATAAAATACAAAAACCCTTCGGCGTCCATACGGACCGTGTCACCCGAAAAAACTGCGTATTCGGGCAACTGCAGGCCCGGCTCTCGTCCGGGCGCGTCGCAAGCCAACAACTTGTAGCGCTCAGCCGTCTTTTCGGCATCGTTCCAGTAACCCATACCCACCAGGGCACCGCGGTGCACCAGTTCGCCAGGCTCCTCGGGGCTGCAGGGTGAACCATCTTCCCGCAGCACCAGGATTTCGGCATTTGGAATGGCTTTGCCGATCGAGTCAGGTCGCCGGTCCACCTCGCTTGGCGGCAGGTAGGTGGAGCGAAAAGCCTCAGTCAATCCGTACATCAGGAAGGGGCTGGCTTGGGGCGCCCGCTGGCGCAGCAGGTTCAGCGTTTCGCGCGGCATGCGTCCACCGGTGTTGGCGAAATAGCGCAAGTTCTGGTTGATGGCCGCAGGCCATTCCAGCTGCGCCAGCTGGATGTACAAAGGCGGCACGGCGGTCAGGCCGGTCACTTTTTCCCGGTCCATCGCCTTGAGCACATCGCGCGGCATCAGGTAGTTCAGCAACACCACCCGCGCACCCGAATGAAATGCTGTGGTCAGCTGACTGAACCCCGCATCAAAAGACAAAGGCAGTGCCGCCAGCAGTGTGTCTTGCGCGTTGTTCTCAAGGTATGACGCCACACTTTTGGCGCCCGCCACCATATTGCGATGCGATAGCACCACCCCTTTGGGTTTTCCGGTACTGCCCGAGGTGTAAAGAATGGCGGCCATGTCGGTATCAATGACCCGGTGTCCGGGCCTGGGCGCGCTGCGGAGCAAGTCACTCCAGTGAGTGAGCTCCCAAGGCCTTGCGACGCTCTCTGTCACGCTTTTGTTCATGCTCTCGCCCGCCTGGTCCGGGTTCGCCACCGAATCGGTTACCACCACATGCCGCAAGTCATGGCATCCGGGCAGAAGGTCTCGCATCAAGGTGAGACGCTCAGGCGAAGTCACCAGCACGCGGACATTGCAGTCGCGCAAAATAAAAGCCACCTGCTCCGGTTTGAGCAGGGGATTGACTGGCACAAATACCGCCCCGGCCTCTGGTGCGCCAAAGCTGGCAATGACGGTTTCAAAACGCTTTTCAAGATAAATGGCCACCCGCTCACCGCGCAGCAGCCCCAAACCCACCAAGCCGGCGGCGAACCGGCCGACACCAGCATACAGATCACCATAACTCAACTGTGAGGCGCCACTGGTCAGTGCGATCGCGTGCGGCGAACGCTGCGCAGTCAGGGCTATCAGTTCGGACAAAAGTGTGGATTCGGTCATGGAAATTCAAAAAGCCACGTCAATTGAGAAAACGCAGGTGAACAAAAGACACATCACAACCCACACAAGCTTTTGGAACCTAAAATAATCCGAGCGGGCCGAGTTGGCTTTCAGGGAGCTTTAATTGAACATATTACAAGAAGTGCTTCGTGTAGTTGACGAAGTTCTAGGTTTGAATGGACGCTCGGCTACATTCACCCGCGAGACACCGTTGCTGGGCGCTATTCCCGAGTTGGATTCGATGGCCGTCGTTACGCTCATCACTTCTCTTGAGGAGCAGTTTGGCTTGGTAGTTGACGATGACGACATTGATGGTTCGACCTTTGCCACAGTTGGCTCGCTGTCTGACTTTGTCAGCAGCAAACTGGCCGATTGACGAGCCGTGCCCGTGCGCCCTGAGGCTTTTTTCCTGCCGGTTGAACCGGCTGGCAGCGGTCAACGGTTTTGCCTGTATCACCCCGGTGAAGGCGCTACGACACTCGGCCTGGTTCTTTACATCCACCCCTTTGCCGAGGAAATGAACAAATCCCGCCGCATGGGCGCATTGCAGGCACGGGCACTGGCTCAAGCAGGATTTTCGGTGCTGCAGATCGACCTGTCAGGTTGTGGCGACAGCTCCGGGGATTTCGGCGATGCCACCTGGCAGAGCTGGCTGAACGACGTGGTGCAAGCTAGCCTTTGGCTGCGCAGCCGCGCTAATGCGCAAAGCGCTGGCCTGAGCAAAACACCGCTCTGGTTGTGGGGTCTGCGCGCCGGGTGCCTGGTGGCAGTGGAAGCAGCCAGACATCTGAATGAGCCTTGTAACTTTCTTTTTTGGCAGCCGCCCTCTGCCGGCAAACCGCTGCTGCAACAGTTTTTGCGCCTTAAAGTCGCTGGCGACATGTTGGGCGGACAAGCAAAAGGCGCCATGGAAGCCCTGCGCCGGCAGTTGGCAGAAGGCTCACCCGTTGAAATTGCCGGATATGAGCTCTCGGCCGGGCTGGCCGCCGGGCTTGAGCATGCCGCCCTTGTGCCGCCAGCCAATAAGGCCGATGTACCTCGCCTGGAATGGTTTGAACTATCCAGCCGCGAAGACGCCAGCTTGAGCCCTGCGTCAACCAAAACACTCGAACAGTGGCGGCAGGCAGGCTTTGAAGTACGCAGCCACGTAGTGCATGGCCCCCCCTTCTGGCAAACCACTGAAATTGAAGAAGCCCCCGGATTGATTGCAGTGACCACGGCCGCGCTTGCCCACATGTCCGCCGTACCCGCATGAACTACACCGAAGAGACAACCCTCTTTGCCTGCGCGGGCGACACGCTGTTGGGCATTCTGGCCAGACCAGAAACACCTGCCGAGACCGGCGTCATCGTGATTGTGGGTGGCCCGCAGTACCGGGTCGGTAGCCACCGGCAGTTTGTGCTTTTGTCTCGCGCGCTGGCAGCCGCCGGCTACGCAGTGCTGCGGTTTGACCACCGGGGCATGGGCGACAGCGAAGGCCGGCAACGAGATTTCGAAACCGTGAGCGCCGACATTGCCTCCGCAATTGACGCGCTGCAGGCACGCATACCCTCTGTCAAACAAGTGGCCCTGTGGGGCCTGTGTGACGGCGCATCAGCCGCCCTGCTTTACTGCCATGAAACCCATGACCAGCGGGTGAGTGGCTTGTGTTTGCTAAACCCGTGGGTTCGGTCCGAGGCCAGTTTGGCACGCACCCAGGTCAAGCACTATTACACCCGGCGTTTGACGCAAAAAGAGTTTTGGTTCAAGCTGTTAAGCGGCAAGGTAGCGGCAAGCGCAGCCAGCGGGTTGATAAGCAATCTCAAGGCCGCATTCTCAGGGCAAATACCTCCGGTGAGTGGCAAAAATAACCCATCATTTCAGCAGCGAATGGCTATGGCCTGGCGTAAATTAAATGGGAATATTCTTCTCGTCTTAAGCGGCGAAGATTACACTGCAAAAGAATTCCTGGAGCATGTAAGCGCTGACGCTGCCTGGTCGGGCATGCTGGGACATGTATGGGTAAGCCGTCATGATCTCCCTGCCTCAGACCACACGTTTTCAAGCTCGATATCGCGTACCCGTGTTGCAGAGCTGACCGTCCGGTGGCTTGACAAGCTGGTTGTGCCGAGCAAGCAATGAAACGACTCATCAAATTAGACTGAATCAGGGAATTTCCATGAAACTCGAAGTCTCTGTGGATATAGTCAACAAAACCGTTCCACTGAAACTTATGGGGACGCTAATCGTTGCATTAGTAGTTCTTTTAGGCAATTCCGCAGCGTTTGCACAATCAACCTGCGGGCCATTGCGGGCCCAGGGCCAGTACGGTCCCTATGACTACCGCACGGATCGGGACAAGCTCCCCATCGTACTGGATAATCATTTCACCGCAGAGGTTGAAGCTTTAGTACGTGGAAAAACGGGCACCACTCCAGGCGGCGATATAGATTACACGCTCAGGGCCATCCCGAACAATCATCGGGCGCTCTTGGCGATGATGCGACTGGGTGAAAAGGAAAAAACCCCCCAACCCAGCGGCTCTCGCTACACCATTGAGTGCTGGTTTGAACGGGCTGTGCGTTTCAGTCCGGACGACACCATTGTTCGCATGATTTATTCGAGATACCTTAACAGCAAGGGGCGCATTCCAGAGGCCACCAAGCAACTGGAAATCGCGACAAACTACGCCAAAGACAGTGCATTTACCCACTACAACATCGGGCTGCATTACTTTGACCAGAAAAACTACGACAAGGCACTTGTCCAGGCGCACAAAGCAATTGAACTCGGCTTCCCCCAGACAATTTTGCGCGACAAATTACAGAGTGTTGGGAAATGGGCCGAGCCGGCAGAGTTGCCGATCACCACGATCATCAACAACGCACCTGCGGAACAAACCGAGTAATTTATTGGCTCGGGTCTACCTCACCGGCATTGAGGCTTGAAAGTCCGATGACTTTGGAAACCTCAAGACTTTGATGGCACTTTGGGCCCTACGTGTAGCGCTGGCCGGCCGCCAAACGCAACGAATGGCCGTTGGCTGGACAGCATCCACTGGAACGGTCCCATACACAGAAATAGTGCCCACCCACATTCTTGCGCCCCCAAGCTGCGATGCGATGCGTTAGAGCGTTGGTTAAACGCATTTATTCTACTTACAGTATGAGATATGCCTTGGGGCTTGAGTAATGCATCAAAAGCGTCCCATTGCTTGGCAAAAAGAAAACCTAATCTTTCCGACTCTGTTACGAAAACGTCAAAGTCCCACACGCAGCGGTTATCCCGAGGTAGCAAATAATCGACACGAACTTCATCTTCAGCATAAGCGTTCGGAATAAACCATATGCACCCAACCACGGCATCGTTCTTAGTTGCCAACAGGCATTGGGCCCCTTGAGAAAAGCGTTGACGTATCACAGTCGACGGGCGATCCAGGCTGTTCAAAATGGGGGCGAATTCCGTTAGCAGATGAAATGAGAATTTCCTTCCTCGGGTGGACGGCAGGCGAGGTTGATCAGCCACAGGTTGGGCTACAAAGAAGTAATAATAAAAACCGAATTTACTATTAACACGGCGAAAAAGGCGATTCAGCAAATACAGGAACGTGGTTGACGGGCCCAATTCGCGAACCAAAAGTTTAAAACGGTGCCAGACGACGAGTCTCATTGCATATTAAACATTTCATTCTATCTTGAATTTTCGCCACAATTTCGCCCCTCAACGCTGTTGGGAAGGTCTGCACAACACCCACCAACGCGTGAGTTGAGCGTTATGAGATTCAGATAATAAATCTGCGCGGAACTTTCCCGAATTCCTGGGCAATCTTGCCGTGGTTAGCGGCAATTGCAGGCCTCTATGCGGCGCGCGTTCGTTCACTACAGGCACAACCATCCCTGTACTCCCTGACGGATCCTGCAAGGTGGGCAGCTCGGCTGCGCCAGCGGCCTTGCAGGTCCGTGCGACAGCGCTTCGCGACAGCCCCACCCGCTCGGCAATGCGCTCATAGGTCAGGCGCTGAGCCTGCGCAACGCTACGGTCCGCTCGATTTTGCTGGCGCAGCTGCGCTGCGGACCCAGGGGCCGGGAGCTGCTGCCAGAGAAGCCAGGGCGGCCTTCCTGGAAAGCGACGCTGCCACTTGCGGGCCGTGCGCGTGCTCAAGCCAGCGGCTGCGGCCGCTGGCTTGAGGCCAATCCGATCAATTTCACGAATCAAATTGGCTCGACCTTTGGGCGTAATTGAGGCATTCTTATGGATGTTCATCCGGGGAGTCCTGAAGAAAGTTGGGAGATGTCAGAACCTCCATCTTCCTTCGCCTCGGGTGATCAACCTATTGAAACATCACACCTAGACGATGAATCACCCCATTTGCACGCAAGTTGCATTCAATACACGACGAAAGTTCCTGCACTTCGCGTCGGCACCGCTCGGCTCGCTGTTGCTGGCGGCTTGCGGTCGTGGGGCTGCTGCCGCAGAAACCAAATTGCTACCAGTGCCACGCCCTCCTCTACCGCCTTCAAACGGCCCCTTGCCTGACTGGGTCGCCACCCTGCCGATCTGGCAGTGGCACCAGATTCCCAACACTGCGCTCTCCAGCGTCGATCCTTCCGAACGGCCCCTGGGCATCTCAGGTCCCAGCTCGAAGATTGACGCGTGGTGTGGTGCTTGCCTGAAGCGACGCGGCAGCGTTTATCTGCTCGGCGCGGCTGGGGGGCACGGCGACTACGCGGGTAATGAAGTCAATGCCCTGAAACTGAATGTACCCCGCCCCCGGTGGACTCAGTTGCGTGGCCCGACGCCGAACGCCGACATCATCAACGGCACACAGTTTTACCTCGACCGGCGGCCGTCAGCCACCCACACCTACTACGCAACACAGTTCATTGAGCCCCTGGATCGCATGATGGTGTTTAGCAGCCCCGGAGTGTCGGGGCCGTTTCCACCTGCCCCGAGCAATTTTCCATATGTGGGCGACAAGCGCTCATTCAGCTTCAACGTGGCGACGGGCGATTGGGACGCACCAGACTACGTGGCGCAGTTTCCGGGTACGGGTAGCTACATCGCGGCACTCTGTGTCAAGCACCCTTGGACCGATGATGTGTACTACTCCAAAAGCTATGGTTCCGGCTGGTATCGCTGGGCGAGCGCCACCAACACCTGGACGCGGCTGTCTGATGTAACCAGGGCGGGCTGGTATGCCGGTGCGGCCATCGACCCGCGTCGCAACCGCATACTCCTCGTCGGGGGATCCAGCGCGTCGCCTCCGGAAGTACGCCATCTCGATGGCGCACCAGTCATGATGGCATTTGCCGGGCTGGGGGCCGAGGCCTTGGCGCTGAGCGGCTACCCGGCGGTAATCTACGACGAAACCCTTGACCGCTATTTAGTCGCGTTCAATTCGGGGGCCTCCATCAAAATCTTGCGTGTGCATCCCGAAACCTGGTTTGTCGACGAACCCGCAATGGCAGGCATCGCACCAGCGGCACGAACGAACGGCCTTCAGAACGCAATGCAGTATGTTCCTGAACTCAGGGGCTTGGTGGTTGCAAACAAGCACAATGGCAACGTGTTCTTTGTCCGCACCGCAGCCTGATCCGCTCCATACACCCGGCTAAAACGCATGATTACCGTTGTCATTCCTTACTGCCAAAGATCGCCAGGTATTTTTGCCAAAGCGCTGTCCAGTATTGCAACCCAGCAGGGTTGTTCATTGCCGGTGCATGTGATAGTGGTGGACGACGCATCCCCAGCCCCGGCAGGCCCCGAGCTTGCCGCTGCGGCCCCCATGTGCAGGTTATTGTGCCGCCCAACGGTGGGCCCGGTGCTGCCCGCAACACCGGGCTGGACAACGCGCCACCCGGCACCCGGACATCGCGTTTCTGGATTGCTAAACCAGATGAAGAGCGCCAGTAAATTGGAAAGAGCTAAGCAGCAATCTACAGTATCTTTGAGGTGAGTGAGGATAGGAAGCAGACTTAATTCAAAGTAACGGCGCTCTAACAACTTTCCGGAAACTGTCAGTAAGCCCAGTGCCAGAAAATCACATTATCTTGCCAATCACCCGTTACTATCAAACAACGTTTTTTAGGGAGGCACATGAAACAAGAAAATGGCGTTGAAGAGCATCAACGCTATTACGACGCCTATTGGGCAAATCACGACCAGCGCCTGAACGCTCATGAGATAACTAGGCTAGCAGAAATTCTGCGTGGCATTGCACTGATTACGGAAAACACGGGAAAGACTCCAATGAAAATTTGCGACTTAGGATGTGGTCGCGGCTGGATATCAAACGAGCTGTCAAAGTTCGGGTCCGTTATTGGCGTTGATTTGTCTGAAACGGGAGTAAGCGGTGCTCAAACGCGATGGCCAAATGTCGAGTATCGCGTCGCAGACATCACGAAGTGGCGCCCCGATGAAAAATTCGATCTAGTGGTGTCATCGGAGGTAATTGAACACGTCCCTGATCAACAGGCCTTCTCGCAAACCGTTCGACACTTACTCCGAGACGGCGGGCACATCATCCTCACTACGCCGAATGCGAAAGTAAAAAAGGTGTGGGATGCGGGAGCCCACGGTGCACAGCTGGTGGAGCAATGGCTGTCTTTAAAAGGATTACGAGATCTTTTTCCAGGGCTCACCGTGCTCGATCAACACACCTTCATTTTTGACTTCTCCTATCAGGGGATTTTTCGAGTAACCAGCGCCCCAAAGATTCTGAATGTGTTAAAAAAACTTGGTGTCATTCCTTTGTACGATGCAGCACGAAACATATTCAATATGGGACTTTATCAAATCATGGTTGGGAAGTACCCACCCCCCAAATAGTTCCAGCCCATTTACGAAAAACGCAACCAAATGGATTCCTCGACGAGTGTCTCTGTAATTATTCCCACGATTGCGATCAAGGAAAAGGAGCCACTCTTTCGACGTGCGGTTGAGTCCATCCGACGCTCTTCAACAAAACAGGTCAGGATAATAACTGTCGTAAATGGCGATAGTGCTGACCATGGTATTTGTCAATGGCTGAAGGCCCAGCCGGATATCCACTATGAACGTGTCGCAACACCGTCATTGCCGTTGGCTATTCTTCGTGGTCGGGAACTGGTGCAAACACCGTTTTTTTCTTTTCTCGACGACGATGACGAGTATTTGATCGGTGGGACCGATTTGAAGCTTTCTGCCTTTTCTTCCCACACTGACGCCGATGCAGTTATCACCAGCGGCTTTCGGAACAATGGCGAAATCGACGAGCCGGCGATGGCCTCGATCGAACAAGTTCCCCTTGCGCCCTTGCCCAGCCTTTTCGAGTCCAACTGGCTGAGTAGCTGTAATGCACTTTATCGAAGCTCGTCTTTCCCACCGACGTTCTTCGCTGACTCACATTCCTATGCGGAATGGACATGGCTGGCTTTCAAGCTTGCCTTGGCCGGAAAACAGCTTGTGGCCATCAATCAGCCGACCTTTCGCATTCACGACACCCCGGGCTCGCTCTCAAAATCAGAGTGTTACCACGATGCATACCAGACCCTGTATCAACGCATGCTGGATTTGGATCCGCCACTCGATGTGGCCCGATCTATCCAGATACGGATGAGTTCAGACTGGCACGATCAATCTGTCCGGGCGTTGTCACGCGGCCGAAGGCTAGAAGCGATTGACTACCATTTGCGCAGTTTGATGCTGCCCGGCGGACTCAGATACCTGACATACACCAGACGTCTGGTTCCGCGCTGGCCTACCTCTTGACGACGCGCGGCATGATGACTCCTGCTCAAACTGCTTGCCGCCTGATCTTTGCCCAGACCGCCGTGACCTCCCCCCGCAGCGGATGCTCAACAAGAAAAATCCCCCCCACAAAACCTGCCAGACCGCCTGCGCCGCCCAACACCAGGGGCATCACAAGGCCTTCAGGGTAGGGCCCGTAAATCCATAGTACTAGGGCCGGTCCAATCGCCGCCAGCAAGGCAACCACCGCACTCTTGCGCAAGGTGGGGAGCAGCCCGCGTAATGTCAGGTCAATGTGCCTGTTCGTTGCTCGCAGCCAGAGAGTGGCACTCACCGCTGCGGACGCGATCATGGCGAAACCCAGCGCCATAAGACCTAGCGAAGCACCGAGCGCCACAAACGCCATGCTCTGAATCGCACTGAAAACAGTCACACGAGCAATAGTGGTAACTGCGCCGGATGACAACAGCGCCGTGCTGCACAAAGCAGCTGGCACGCTGAAAAGCATGGCCACTGCCAGCAGACGCGCCAGGTCAACCGACTGGTCCCACTGATTGCCATACAAGGCACGCACTATGGGGTGCGCCAGACAAACGACCGCGAGACAAAACGACCAGCCAAATGCCGTAACGTACGCTGTGGCTTTGAGGAAGGGGTCAACAAAACTGCCTCGTTCGCGTGATTGCCTGGCAAACCAGGGCAGGCACACGGCACCCACCGCATCCACAAAGAGCCTGTGAAACATATTCACCAGACCACTGGAGCGAGAATATAGCCCCGCAGCAGTCAAGTCTTGCAACTTGCCAAGCAAAAGCTCTGGTGCACTACCTGATATGACGTTTACGATGGAACTGGCCGTGAGCTGTGAGCCAAACACCAAGACGCGTTTAATCTCTCCCATGCCGGGTACCCATGGAAAAGACTTTGGCCGAAAGTAAATCGCCATCAGTGCGTTGACCACGGTAGAAGCCAGCGACCCAAAAGCCAGGCTGATGGGGCCATAGTCCTTCCAGGCCAGCCAGATTGACACCAGCGCCCCGCCAAGGCCGGCGCTAAATCGCATTAGCGCAACGCTCTCAAACCGCATTTCCCGCATCAGCCACGCATAGGTGAGCGAGCCAAAGGGATTGATCGCGTAGTTCAAAGCCACCACCAGCATGATGTCGCGCATGCGGGGCTCGTTGTAGAACACCGCTACGGGATTACTGGCCAGCAGCACCACGCAAGCCAGCCCCAGGCCCAAGCCCAATTGCACGGCCCACACGGCCCGGATGTGTTCGGTTGTGAGGTTTTTTTCCTGTATCAGGTACTGGCCTGCACCCATGTCCCGCACGGTCGCCACAAACATCAGGAGCACCATGGTGACCGAAAACACCCCGATCTCAGTAGGCGTCAGCAGGCGTGCAATCACCATGGAAGACGCGACGGCGATCAATAGACTCGCATAGCGATCCAGAAAGGAGAAAAAAAGCGATTTGCGGGTGGACATTTCAGCGCGTGCTTGCTGAAACGCTTTGCGCAGCAGTCATTTGATTCAGCAAAGCTACCAAGGCCTGTGAACGCCCGCGCCGCGAGGCCTGTTGCACAGCCAGTATTTGCGGCAGCACCGCCCTGCCCTCGCGCAATTTACGCACCAGCGCAGGCAACAAAAGCGCAATTTCATCCGCCGAATCAAGACGCGCTATGTCATTTAACCCCGCCCCCCTCAGAACGCCAGCGGTATCGCCCTCCGGGTCTGTCAGACCCAGCATGGGTTTTCCAGCCCGCAGGTATTCGTAAATCTTCGCCGGAATCTGGGCATTGCAGTTGCTGGCCTGCATAACCAGCAGGGCATCAACCGCCAGCATTTCGGCCAGTGCCTCGCGGTAAGAAATAGCGGGACACAGCTCAATAAAATCTTGCGCACCGTGGGTTTGGGCCAAACTTCGCAACAGGTCCTCATGCACCGACGCGCGAAAACGGATGCGCAGGTCAGCCGGGCTCAGCGTGCCCTCCTTTTGCAGGTGGCCAAGTGCCGCAAACAGTTGAGTTGGGTCACGCTCTGATGGGTAAACGATACCACTGTGCAGCATGACCAACGGGCGCTCGCAAGGGGCAGCGGCGCTGTGACTCTGGGGCGATAACCCTGGCTGCACTGCAGCAGACGCAAAGCTCTCTTCGTCATAGCCGTTCTCCAGCACCACCATACGGTCAGCTGTAGAAGGAAAGCGCTGCTGATACATGCGTGCCGCGCCGGGCGTTGTAAAAACGCAGTAGCTTGCGTGCTCTGCAGCGCTTGCTTCAATGTCTTTGTAACACTGCCATGTAAGCGGGTCCGCCGGGTAACCTTCTTGCGCCATCGGGTCACGAAAATCAGCCACCCATGGAATGCCCCTCTTGCGGTGTAGTTCGGAGGCAATGACGTGCGCGGTAGCGATGGGGTAAGTGGACCAGATGACATCGGGCTTGAACTCATCAATCAGCTTGAGCCCCTGACGGATAGCGGCAAACTTCCAGCTGATCCAGCGATCTGGGCGGGCCATCCAGCCCAGGTAGCGCCCCCTGAGTTGCAGGTGGCGGGCGGTATCCAGCGCAAAGGCGCGCCGCACCACTGTGCCAGGTGGCACATCGGTCAGTAAATCGTCACTGGTTTTTTCATAGGCGCGAGGGTCTGCACTCAACACCAGGGGTTGCCATCCCAACGATGGCAAATGCTGCACGAACCGCAATGTTCGTTGGATGCCACTACTGCCTGCCAGAGGCGGGAAGTGGTAGGCAATCATCAAGACTCGTTTCACGCAGGCTCCATGTTTTTGAGTTTGATGGCACCAAGGCGAAGCAGACGCTGGTATACGCCCATATGAGCCTGCGCATTAAGCGTCCAGGTAAACTGGCCTCTAATAAGTTCGTGACCGCGCGTAGCGAGTTTCTGGCAGAGCTGCGGATCGGTCATAAATGTTGCGATGGCCTTCTCGATAGCGGGTACCGAACGGGGGGGTATCAACAGCGCCTCTTGTCCGTCGGTCACAATATCTCCGACGCCTCCCACTTGGGTAAAAATACTCGGCGCCCCAATGAACAAGGCTTCAAACAGCACTGTCGGCGTTCCTTCCGAATGAGATGGCAAGATAAAGGCGCTGGCAAAGCGCATCCATATCTTGACTTGCTGGTGCGGCACAGCGCCGATCCGCACCACGACATCCCGCAAGCCGTTCGCCGCAAGATAATCATCGACGTACGAGCCCAACTGGTTGTCGCCCACCAGAAACAGGCGCAGATTTCGCTGACCATGCGCCACCAGGTTCCTGGTCGCGTCTAGCAGTTCCTTGATACCCTTTACCTCCTTTAGGTAACCCACAAATACCAGGTTCCAGGTATCTGCGTGAGCGGCCTTGAGGGTTTGCACTTCTTGCAGTTCCGCATCGCTCAGCGAAAACTTTTCAGTGTTGACGCCGTTGGTGATGTATTGGCTTCGTTCGGCAATTTGGCCCTCGGTATAGGCAAGCCCGAGCCGCATCCCCTCACCGCTAACGAAAACATTGAAGTCGGCTCCTTCTAGGCTGATACGGACCTTTTCAAAGCATGCCCGGTTGTAGTTGGGGGCATCAATGATGCAAGTGCGGTGTATGGTATGTATTACCTTGACTTGGGGAAACAGTTCATCCCGGCAGCGGTTAGCAGCGTAACCGCAAGGATAGGTGGCATGGGCATGGATGATATCGAAAGGCCAGTCCCGGTACAGGGACTTGATCCGGCTGCGGATCCCGTGATACATCCAGTCACCAACCCGCTCATAAAGGCGGTGTCCGGGCAAGGTCAGATAGCGGGGGTGATACTTCGGATGCCCGGCATCGAGTTCTTCATCTGGCACGGCGGCCAGATCCCGATATGATTTCTTTACCAAAGTCACCGGAAAGGGCGCCATGGGGAGCGGGTGCATGACTCGCACGTCGACCCCCTGTTTGCGCAATGCTTCTGCCTGCTCATGCACAAAAGTTCCCGATACCTGGTCCTGCGAGTTGGGATACCACATCGTCAGAAATAATACTTTCATAAAAGGTGCTCGCTAGCCTTTTGCCAGTAATTGCAGATAAAGGGCGTCATACCGACTGAGAAAGCCACGGTTGTCATATTCTGCGTGCACACGGCGTAGGTTTTCTGCGCCGATACGTTTTCCCAAGGCACGGTCTGATGCAAAACGGATCAATCTATCGGCCAACGCCGCATCGTCATCCGAGGGGAAAAATAAGGCGTTAATGTCCTCCCGTAGCCAGCATAAATTACCTGAAATGGCGGAGGCCGCCACCGGAACACCACAGGCCATGGCCTCCAGAATCGAATTGCTCATGCCTTCGGAAAACGAGGTGTTAACAAACAGATCGAAACGGGGATACCACTGCTCCGGCCTGTCAGTCTCGCCAACGAAATCAATCCTTGCTGCTGAATTTCCGAGGCGCACTTGATTGCGAACCGCATCGAAATCCGGACCAGCACCGACCATAATCAGCCGCGCCTTGAGTTGCGGGTGGGTACAGTGCACGCGTTCAAAGGCACGCACCAGACAGGGCAGGTTCTTGATGCTATCAAAGCGGGCAATGGTGCCGATGACGAATTCGTCGTTCGCTCGGGCATCAGCTGCACGCGGTATGAACCGGTTCAGGTCAACCCCATTGGGGATGCAGACAATTTTTGGCGCGCCCAGCTTCCAGCGCACTCGTATATCAGCCGAAATTGCGTCATTGACTGCAACCACCCGTGTCGCCAAGCGGGCCAGCAAGGCCGAGAGAAGTTCGCGCTTCCATGGGACTCCTGCGCGATCCGCATCGTTGCGGCCATGTTCCCCGTGCAATACGACGGGTACTCTCGCTAAACGCCCCCCCAGCACACCATAGAACATGGTGGCCCAGTTGTGGCTGTGCACCACATCAAAGTGACCGTCCCGCATGAACCTGGCCAAGGCAAACAGCCGTGCCCATTGAAAACCGGGTTTGACGGGGAAGTAGGTGTGGCGCTCTTGGGGCCAAGGCAGCATGCCGCCTAAAACGGGTCGCATGGTCAGGACATGGACGTCATAGCAATTGGGGTCAAGCCCAAGCCCGAGTCGCAATACACGGCGCTCGGTTCCACCCACCCCCAAGGCATACAACAGGTGTAACACGCGAATCTTTCGCTGTGTCATGGCACCTTCCCTGAAGGGCTTCTGCACATCCATAAATATTCATCGATAAAAAATAACTACGCAACCACACTAAGCCGCTAGGATAAGAGCGCCACTTGATTTATATCAAATAGGCAGTGTTAAGCACAAACTACCCTGCAGCACACTGGGCGTGTCGCAGGTATTTATATCTTTTTTCGAAACGGGGGTAAGCGCTGTTTTTTGCGAAACATCAAACGGACAGGCAGATTAATGAATGACATTACACGATAAGCTGTGAACGGTCTACTCATCAAAATAATACATGTCCGTCCAAGGCAAAGGAAATAAGGTGTTAGTTCAACAAGCAAACAAGTTTTTCCTGATGCTTCTGTTCTCCTTGGCAGGTGTGGCACCGGTACCACTGGTTAATGCAGCTCAATCCATTGCGCCAGCGGAACCCGTATCGGATACCAGGCTGGTCATTCGCGTAGGGGCTAACCGCGTTATCAAAACCATTTCCGAAGCGGCCAGGCGGGCAAAGGATGGTGATACCGTGGAGGTGGATGCTGGGGACTATGTCGCTGATGTGGCCTTGTGGACCCAGAACAATTTGAGTCTGCGCGCCATTGGTGGCAGGGCACGTCTTATCGCGAACGGTGCGGCGATGGAAGGAAAAGGTATATGGGTGGTACGCGCAGAGGGGATGACCGTCGAAGGCTTTGAATTTTCTGGTGCAACAGTTCCAGACCACAACGCAGCAGGCATCAGGTTTGAAAAAGGTTCGCTGACCGTGCGCGATTGCACCTTTCTGAACAATGAAAACGGTATCCTGACCAGCAACTTTCCTGAACTCGTGCTCAAGATAGAGAACAGTGAGTTTGCTCTTAACGGCTATGGAGATGGTCTTACGCACAATCTTTACGTTGGCGCTATCGCGCACCTATCCGTAACTGGTAGTTATTTTCACCATGCCCGCGTTGGCCATCTGCTCAAGAGTCGGGCGGCAGTGAATCGTATTTTTTATAACCGGCTGACCGACGAGTCAGGGGGCCGCGCCAGTTATGAGCTGGAATTCCCAAATGGCGGCATAGCCTACGTCGTTGGCAACATCATCCAGCAGGGCACGCAGACGGAAAACCCGAACCTTATCTCATATGGCACCGAGGACTACAAGTGGCCAAGGAATAAGCTCTACTTGGTCAACAATACATTGGTAGACAACCGACCCCAGGGCGGCGTGTTCCTGCGCGTAAAACCCGGCAATGTGATTGTGAAGGCCGTCAACAACCTGCTGGTGGGACTGAGCAAACTTGACTCGGCCGGACCCGGTGACTACCGAAACAATTTCACAGTGGACTGGGACGAGTTCGAATTGGCCGCGCGTGAAGACTACCGGCTCAAGCACAATTCCAAACTGCTAGGCCGCGCTGTCGACGCCGGCGTGGCTAACGACCAAGCCCTGATGCCTGACAGCGAGTATGCGCATCCGAGAAAAACGATACGGCTCAAGGGCGCAGCGCGTCACCCGGGTGCGCTGCAAAGCCTCAAGTAGTGCCTTTCATTTTTTCTTTTGAATGGCCCGCTTCATGTCTGATCAGGATTTATCGCTCATACTGGGCTCGCCACGGTTTTCTGATTCGCGCCTGGCCAGCCTGGCTTTAGCAGAGGGCGTGCTGGCAGCTTGGCGCGAGGCCTTGGTAGCTTTGGGGGCGCAGGCAGCAAGCGGCGTGACCGGCGACTTTGCAGTGGGCCTGTGCGGGCCAGGGCGCACCTTCCTGGCGGTGGACCGCTTTGCCATCCGCACCCTGTGCTATCGCGTGGACAACGGGCAAATACGCTTTGCTGCCCGCGCCGATGAGCTGACTGACGCCAGCACCGAGATTGACCCACAAGCGATTTTTGACTACCTGTACTTTCACGTGATCCCATCGCCGCGCACCATCTACAAGGGCATTTACCGGCTGCCGCCAGCGCACTACGCCTTGTTTGAAAATGGCCAACTGACTGTGGCGCCGTACTGGGCGCCAACTTTCGACGAACAGCAAAACGCCTCGTTTGACGCGCTAAAGGATGAATTCAGGCAACTGCTGCACGACGCAGTAGCTTCGCAGCTTGCTGGAGGCAAACCGGCCTGTTTTCTCAGTGGCGGCACCGACAGCTCTACGGTGGCGGGCATGGTGGCCCTCGCCAGTGGAAAAACAGCGGCCACTTACTCGATCGGCTTTGACGCGCAAGGCTATGACGAGATGGAATATGCGCGTCTGGCGTCCAAACACTTCAAGACCGAACACCACGAGTATTACGTCACGCCTGATGACCTGGTACGCAGCATAGCCCTTGTAGCGGCATCGTATGACCAACCTTTTGGGAACTCATCCGCTCTGCCTGCCTACTATTGCGCCAAGATGGCTCGTGAAGACGGCGTGAGCAAGCTACTGGCGGGTGATGGCGGCGACGAACTGTTTGGCGGCAACACACGCTACGCTAAACAACGAGTGTTTGGCTGGTACGACAGCATTCCAGCTGGTCTGCGCAATGGTCTACTGGAACCCATCTCCAAGCTGGGGGTCATGAATCAGATTCCACTGATACGAAAAGCCGCCAGCTATGTTACCCAGGCAACGGTACCGATGCCTGACCGTATGATGACCTACAACCTGCTGTACCGCTTGGGTGTGCAGGAGATGCTGACACCAGTGCTGCTTGCTCAGGTGGATCAGCAAAATCCTGACCGGCAGCAGCGCTGCGTTTGGGCGGAGACTCGCACTGACGGCCTGGTGAACCGCATGCTGGCCTTTGATTGGCGCTACACATTGGCGGATTGTGATTTGCCGAAGGTGATTGGCACTACCGCGCTGGCGGGGGTGAACGTGGGCTTCCCGATGCTGGACGACCGGGTGGTGGCGTTCTCGCAACGGCTGCCCACCCATTACAAGCTCAAGGGCTTGAAACTGCGCTGGTTTTTTAAAGAGGCCCTGCGCGGCTTTTTACCGGACGAGATCATCAGCAAGAAGAAGCAGGGCTTTGGCCTGCCTTTTGGGGTATGGGCCAACACCCACCCTGCCCTCAAGGCCCTGGCCACCGACTCCCTCAATAGCTTGGCCAAGCGTGGCGTGGTGCGGGCTGATTTTGTTCAGGCCCTGCTAACGCAGCGCCTGCCGGAGCACCCAGGCTACTATGGCGAGATGGTGTGGATATTGATGATGCTGGAGCAGTGGCTTGCGGCCAAGGCACCGCAGTTCAGTCTGGCAAAATAGAATTACTTTTTTTCGTAGCAAGCTGCTCTGATATAACGCCGACAAGTGGCCAATTTGAGCACGATTAAGTGCGCAAATTCGCTAAAAGACGGCTCCCAAACTTCAGTCGGGTTTGGTCCCATGGCGTGAAGCGGCGGATTTGAAGCAGATCGTCGCCCGTGCGGGAGGCGCCCCACTCTGTGCTAACGGCAGCATCAAAGCCCAGGCTGCGCACCACCTCCACACTTTGCGGTATGTAGTCTTCACCCGGTTTGCCGTTGGGATATGCGAACAGGCCAACGCGCTCACCCAGCAGTTGCTCTAAAAAAATCTTGCTGTCCCCTATTTCCTTTCGGGCCTGCTCCTCGGTGAGCCGGGCCAGGATGGGATGAGAAACCGTGTGAGCACCGATCTGCATGCCAGCATGGCGCATGGCTTTCACCTCGTGTGAAGTCATCATCAGGTCGTCAGGTGGCTGCACCTGGGCCAGATGAGCCAGTTGTTCGGTGATGCTGATTCGTTCCGCAACGGGCCGGTACTTGATTTGATTAATGAGGGCAGCAATAGCGTCCTTCTTTTCATCAAGAGTCCTAACGGGGTATTGCCCAAAACCCAGTGAAGAAAAATCCAGCAACGGTGTTTTGCTGGCACGAATGGTCTCGATGATGGTGTCGTTCCACATGCGGCCGCCATCCAGAAAACCGGTGGCAATGAAGAAAGTGGCACTCAAGCCGTGGCGCTGCAGGATGGGCAAGGCGATGTGGTGATTGTCGGCATAGCCGTCGTCAAAGGTGATGCAGGCGGCGCGTGCAGGGAGCGTCCCGGATTTTAGGCGGGCCACAGCTTGGTCAAGTGGCAATACGTTGAACCACGACTTGAGCCAGCCACAGACCTCATCAAACCGGCGGGCATGCAACTCATCAGGAAACAGCGGGTCGGGCTCTGGCAATACCCGGTGAAAGATGAGCACCGGCAGTCGGGCACGGGGGCCAGCGGGCGACATCAAATGGAACAGTGGCGTGAGCAGCGTCATGGCTGGGTCGGCTTGGCATTCTCGCTCAGTACTCCAACTTGCGCGGAAGCTTCTTGCTCAACCTCTTTGATCCACTCTTTGCCATCCATCCAGCGGCGGCCCAGCACGACGAGAATAATAATGTTGTAGGGCAGGTCGTAATACGACAGGCTGAGGAAAGCGCCCCCCACTGCATAGCCAGCCAGGCTAACCTGACACATAGCCCCCAAGTGAGAGAGCCAATGGGTTTGAGGTAGTTCTTGCCCTTGTAGTCGCAAACGCCCAGCCGAACGCCAGACCAAAATCCAAAGCAGCAAGAACAGGAAGAGGCCCACAAAGCCATGCTCACCCAGCACCATGAAGTAGATGCTGTGCGCGGCATGAATGTCCAGAGGATTGGGCGCATACAAGGCAAACAGAGCAGGCTCGTAGATCATGAATCCACCGCCCAAAAAATTGGCTTTCGCCAAGTTCCAGGCCATCCACCAGGCGTTGATGCGCCCGGTAAAGGATGTATCTTCGCTGTAGGTGCCGATCGTTTCCATCCTTGCCCACCATGGCTCTGGCATGAACGACAATAAGATGACGCTCACAACCACGAGCAGGCCGGCCCCTACAAATTTCTTGTCACTGCGCCACCACAACACGACCCCCATGGCCGCGATGGCAAGCAGGGCACCGCGGGAGTAGCTACCCAATGCTGCAGTGGCACACAGCAGCATGGCTACAAATAGCCCGCGTTTGATCCATACCGACTCAGTCGTCAGCTGCAAAAAGCGCATAAACGGAATGATCATTATCAAGGCCAAGGCGATCTCGTTATTGCCTTCAATGAAACTTCCAGCTGGCCCCCAGACCCTGTAACTCCCTCCGGTTGTCAAAGTGAACAGCCCCCCTTTAACACCGTAAAAACCAAGGGAACCTACCAACACCCATGCCAACAGCATGATGTGCTTTTTTGAATAAAGCACCACCATGGCGACGAGTACCATCAGGTCGATCTTCATGACCCGATTCCACAAGGGGAAACTTAGATCAAAATGAAACGAGAATGGCAAAGTAATGCACATCCAAAGCATGAACAGCATCAGCACGACTGTTTCACGTGTCACAAAGAACTGGCGTCGGTCACGGGTGAGCAACACGCCCAGCAGGGTCGCCCCGGCGACGGTAGCAGCGACCGGCATGCTGCTCAGGTGCCAAGTGTACGAATGCGGGTTCATGATACTGATCCAGGTCCAACCCAGAATGCCGATCCAGGGGTGCAATAGACCATATGCCGCAATACCAACGATGACTGGGCCGAGTACCAAGTCACGCATGGACTGACCCCAGTACCTGGGCTGCGAAGCCACTAATCAGACCGACCCGCGCTTCGGACATGCTTTGATAGAGCGTCGAAAAGGGCAGCAAACGGATAATTTCGATCTTCACATCATCTCCCTCGTTCACGACCCAGCAGAGCCCAGTTGGCTTGCACGGGGGGCATTTCCTTTTCTGATTTCTGAAAACAAGCTGACCACCTTTTCAGCATGCTGTCTCCATGTAAGTTGTTTCCGTGTGATGACCTCGCCGGCAGCAGCAGCGACCCGCTCACGCAACTCCACATTACCGGAAAGTGTATCGAGCGCTTTCTCGATACCGTCCGGACCTTGGGGGTCGTACAAAAGCGCATCTACACCATGGGTAAGGATTTCGTGATGGTTGGGCTGATCGGGCGCGATGACGGCTTTTGAGAGCGCCAGGTACTCGAACAAACAAAGGGGAGAGGCGTAAGGTACTAAAGCAGTCTGCAAGGCAATATCAAAAGCCATGGACAGGGCGGGAACCTTCTCACGTTCCACGGCACCCGTGAATGTGAGTCGATCTGACACGCCGTGGCTTGCCGCACACTGCTCCACTTCGAGGCGAGCGGGTCCATCTCCAATTACGAGTAGGTGAACATTTTGATCGGCAGCCCGCAGTGCGATCCATTTCACGATTCTGTCGAGCCTGTCCCACTCGCGAACAAAACCGGTAAAACCCACGACGACACGCCCGGTCAACCCGAGCAATGCCTTCGCTTCTGCACATGAGGGAAGAACAGCGTAGTGGTTCTCATTGATGGCGTTGGGAATGACCCGAATCCGACCGGGATCCACTCCCTTTGAAACCATGTAGTCTGCAAGGACCTGAGTGACTGGCAGGATCACATCAGCATTTTTCCAGACGTACAGCTCCAGCTTATCTGCAAGTCTTGGCCATGCGAGACCACCATACTGACGCCGCTCAACTGCCATGGGCGCATTCACTTCGAGTATCAGTGGCAAACCGAACCGCTTCTTCACCCATACGCCAGACAACAGGTAAAGGTTGTAGCGCTCGTAGATGCCATCTGGCTGAAATTCCCGGATATTTCGAACCAAGCGCCTGTAGGCCACCAGCGAGTAGGCCAGTTCCGCCAGCTCGTAAACCGATCTGGGCAGAAATACCTTGAGTCGCCCCACCCATCCGGCACTGCCCCCAGAGGGGTTGTGCCCATCCACACTGGGCGCGCATTCCCTGACGATATGGCCATTGGACCTGAGCCCACGAATCATCTCTTCAATATGCGTGGACTGGCCGTCACGAGATGCGGTTCGATGATGATAAAGAATTTTCATATATGCAACACGGGCGTGGCTTCCATTAAACCTTGTACGTGACGTTGCGCAAGAAGGCGTCGTACATCAGCAGCGCCCAGAGCGGCGTACTGTGATCACGAGCGCCTGACTCATGCTGCTCGAGCAAATGACGGATCGTGGTGGGATTGAACCATCCTGAATCAGCCACATAACTACCCAAGAGTGCCTCGCGCACTCTCATGCGCAATGGACCGCGAAACCATTGCGCCAAGGGAACTGCAAATCCCATCTTGGGCCGGTACAGCACGTCGTGTGGCAAGTGGGGTTCCAGGGACCGCTTGAAGATGTACTTTCCTTCTGATCCCCGCATCTTGAATGCTGATGGCAGCGTTGCCACCCATTCCACCAGTTCATGGTCCATCAGCGGATCGCGCACCTCCAGGGAATGGGCCATGCTGGCACGATCGACCTTGGTATTGATATCCCCGACCAGATAAGTTTTGAGATCAAGGTACTGGACTAGCGCAAGCGGATCAGCCGTACCAGCGAGGTTGGCGTGCCAGCGAAACACCTCCCTAGCACTGTACCCACCAAGCTCCCTTCTGAATGAGTCACTGTAAAGCTGACTGCGCAGGGGCTCACGAATTAGTGACATCGTATGGAAATACGCCTCGACCGAATCGCGTGCCTGCGCTTCAAAAGTGGTCTTTGCACGGAAGATGCGGGGCGCCCAATCAGCTTTTGGATACCATCGCCCCAGCGCACCAAATACCGCACGGCGCAATCCGAGCGGCAACGTCGCACGCAATTTTTGTTCTAGCAGATGCGTGCGATAACGGCGGTAACCTCCAAAAGTCTCGTCGCCACCATCCCCTGATAACGCTACAGTCACGTGCTTGCGCGCCAGCTGGCAAACCCGGTAAGTGGGGATGGCTGAACTGTCGGCATAGGGTTCATCGTACAGGCGAGCCAGCGTGTCGATGAGGTCGAAATCGTCGCTCTCGACGGTTTCAACGCGGTGGTTGGTGTGGTACCGGTCGGCGACTTTTTGCGCAAACGCGGACTCGTTGAAGGCCGGGTCGTCAAAGGCGATCGAGCAGGTGTTGACGGGGTCAGCGCTCAAGCCGGCCATGGTGGCCACCACCGCGCTGGAATCAACACCACCCGACAGGAAAGCACCCAATGGCACTTCGGCGATCATGCGCAGGCGAACAGACTCCTTCAGTCGCTCCACCAGCTCGGCCCGGGCATCGGCCTCCGAGATGGGATTGTCCAGGCTGAACTTGACATCCCAGTACGCCACCGGCTCACGCATCGGCTGGCCACGCCGGATGGTGAGGGTGTGGGCCGGCGGCAGCTTGTTGGCTTGCTTGAAGATGGTGCGGGGTTCGGCTACATAGCCCAGTGCAAAATACTCTTCCACCGCCAGGGGATCGATGTCGCGACGCAGGCCACCGTGTGCAAGTAGGGACTTGAGTTCGGAGCCGAACAACAGCGTGCCATCGTCCAGCAGCGCGTAGTACATGGGCTTGACGCCCAACCGGTCCCGCGCCATGAAGAGGGTTTGCTGGTTGCGGTCCCACAGGGCAAAGGCAAACATGCCGCGAAAGCGCTTGACGCAGTCGGCACCCCAGGACTCCCATGCGTGGACGATGACTTCGGTGTCGCTCTTGGTATGGAACACATGGCCTAGCGCCAGCAGTTCGGGGATAAGTTGCTGGTAGTTGTAGATCTCTCCGTTGAAGATAACCACCACTGAACCGTCTTCGTTAAATAGCGGCTGCTGGCCGGTGGCAATGTCGATGATGGACAGGCGCCGGTGGCCCAGGCCCACTCCGGGCTCGATGTGCAGACTGCCTTCGTCCGGGCCGCGGTGCAACTGCGAGTTGTTCATGCACTGGAGTACGCCGCGGTCGATGTCACTGGCGCCGCGGGTGTCAAAAATTCCGGTGATTCCGCACATGTTGCCTGCTAATCTTGTTGAATGAAGCAATTGAGCCGCATCTGCTAATCGTACACAGACTGGTAAGTGGATACCATAGCCCGTATGCTGAAATTCGCCTGCATGCGCTGGCGACCTGCTTCACCCATGCTGCGGGCCTGTTCCGGATTTCACGCAAGCGCCACCAATTGGTGAGCCATTGCCTGCGGATTGGCAGGCGGAACCATGTACCCGGTCCGCCCATGCACCACCAGATCAGCATTGCCACCCACCGCTGTGGCAATCACCGTCAGGCCGCTGGCCATAGCCTCCAGAATGGCGTTGGAAATGCCTTCGGCCAGTGACGGTAAGGCAAAGGCGTGCAAGCCACGCATGATGTCGGCCACATCGATTCGCTCACCGGACAGCCATGCCAAGTGGGCCACTCCTGCGGCCTCCAGGCGCAAGGGCCCCTCCCCCACCATGACCAATCGAATCCGGGTTTCAAGTTCAGGTGCCAGAGCAAGAGTCCGAACAAACGCGTTCGCCAGCATGACCTGATTTTTGACGGTCTGCATGCGCCCCACTGTTCCGATAAGCCAGTGTCGTGCGGGCTCGAACGGGCAACCGGCTATGCGCTGCGGCCCATCACACGCCGGGTAAAAGTGCTCGGTGTCAACCCCGTTGTAGGCCTGAGTTATTTTGTCGTGCCGCACCTTCACCTTGTCCACCAAGTAGTCGTCCAGGTCACGCGACAGGGCCAAGTAGTGGTGAACGAACGGCTTGTAGAAACGGCGTATGCGCTGGTAGGCGACGTTGCTGCCGTCCAGGTCGCCCACATCACGGCCATGTTCACCGTGGAACCGGCACGCCCGCTGCCCAAGCTGGGGCCTGCACTTCGAGCGCGGCAAGGTTTCGGCTGTGGACGATGGCGAGGCAGAGTCGACGGAACAGTTTGAATAGCTTGGGGTATTGCCAGAAGCCGTGGCCTGGTGGCTTGCGCAGCGAGATGAATTCAACATCGGTGCGCTGAATGCGCCGGGAGAAGTCTGTAACCTCGGTCGGAGCCAGCACAGAATGCCGATACGCCTGGTAGGGCATGTGGTTGATGAGGTTGACAATGCCATTTTTTAGCCCGCCAGTGTCGAAGCGGTACATCACGTGGAGCACAAGTGGACGAGGATCACCCTGCATATACAGCCTTTGCTGACGCGTCGTGCTGCCATAACCTTTTACAGGCCCTTTTACAGGCGTCTTTACAGGCGCCAGAGCCGGTAACCAGCGCCTTCAATGGCGCTACGGTCGAAAGCCGCTTTAACGTCAATGAACGCGCCACCTTTTACCAGTTTTTTTGCAAAATCGTCCATGCTTAATTCGGCAAATTCCTTATGAGCAACCGCAGCTACGATCGCATCAGCCCTGGGCAAATCAGCCCAGGCCAACAGCGGCACACCGTACTCATGCACGGCCGCATCAGATTCAGCCAGCGGGTCTGTCACATACACTTCTACACCATATGACTTGAGCTCATTGATGATGTCAATGACTTTGGAGTTGCGCAGATCGCCACAGTTCTCCTTGAACGTGAGCCCGAGCACGTTCACCTTCGCACCCTTGATGTGGCTGCCCGCTGCAATCATCTGCTTGATGGTCTGCTCTGCAATGAATTTCCCCATGCCGTCGTTGATGCGGCGGCCGGCCAAAATAACCTGGGGGTTATAGCCCAGCATTTCGGCCTTGTGGGTCAGGTAGTAGGGGTCAACGCCAATGCAGTGGCCGCCCACCAGTCCCGGCTTGAATTTAAGAAAATTCCATTTGGTACCAGCGGCTTCGAGTACCTCCGTCGTGTCAATGCCGAGCTTGTCGAAAAGGATGGACAACTCGTTCATCAGGGAAATATTCAGATCGCGCTGGGTGTTTTCGATCACTTTGGCGGCTTCTGCGGTCTTGATGCTGGAGGCGCGGTGCACACCGGGCACGATGATGGTCTCGTAGAGCCTGGCCACTTTGTCCAGCGTCTCAGGGGAATCGCCCGAGACAATTTTGAGGATTTTGGTGAGAGTGTGCTCCTTGTCGCCAGGGTTGATTCGTTCCGGCGAATAGCCCACGAAAAAGTCCTGCTTCCACTTGAGGCCGGATTCACGCTCCAGCACGGGGATGCAAACCTCCTCGGTGGCGCCTGGATAAACGGTGGATTCATAGACCACGATCACACCTTTCTTCATGTGACGTCCGACGCTGGTGCTGGAGCCGATGAGCGGACGAAAATCGGGAATATGGGCGTTGTCTACAGGTGTTGGCACAGCCACGATGATGATGTCAGCCTCGGCCAGCATGCTGGGGTCTGCGGTGTACACGGCGTGGAGAGACGCCCGCATTTCCTCGTCTGACAGCTCACGAGACGGGTCAATGCCTTCAAGGCATGACTTTACTTTGGATACTGCAATATCAAACCCGATGGTGCGCAGGTGCTTGCCAAACTCCACCACCAACGGCAGACCCACATAACCCAAACCGATCACAGCAACTACAGTCATTTTGAAATCTCCATCGCATTCAAAATTGTTATCACTTGCTTTGCCGCGCCTTCAACAACAGTGCCTCGACGGCTTCGTAGTTAGTCGACAAAAAGGATTCCAGCACAGCTTGTTCAGCTCCAGCCGGAGCTTGGGGGGTGTAAACAACAATGACTGCAGAGTCATCGCCTTGTCCCGTCAAACGATAAAACGCGCTGTATGCTTTGGCAACGTGGTCACTGGCGGTCAAAGTGCCGTTGATCCAATATATTTGCCAAACCGCCAGACGACCTGGATTGCCCTGCGCCGACAGAGCCGCTCCGCGCAGCTCGGCGGTGCGCACGCTCACCACTTTGTTGCCCACCTTGACAGTGCGACTACTGCCGGCCACCTTGGCCCATTGGGAATCATTGCTGTTGACCAGCACATTGCTCGAACTGACCAGCTTGCGATCGTAGTCCTGATGCCGGTAGTAGCCCAGATACAGCCCGACGATGTGACCCTGGCTGGCGTAGCTTTTGTTGATGACGGCAGATGGATTCTGGAAAGCCGGTTTGAAGCTTGCCGCAACGGGTGCGGCGGCTTGCCAATCTGCAGCCAGAGTCGTCGGCGCGATGAGTGACACCGAGGCGTCGCCCTCAGCCCGGTCAATGAACCACAATGCGATGTGCGGCATAGCCACCAGCGCCGCAAAGCAGGCCATGGTGGCCCACAGCCTGGCAGCGGACAAAGTCTGCTCGGCGGGTTGCTCTGCGCTGCGCACATCGATTGCTTTCTCGGGCTCGGCCCAGCGGGCGCCAATGGCGAACATCAGCATGATGACGATGCCAAAAAAGAGCCAGCCGTAAATCAGGTGATCAACGCCTACTGCGAATTTGTTGCCCGAGACATGGCCCACCATGACGATCATGTAGGCGCGCACCCAGTTGGCAGCAATGGGCACCAGTATGGAAATGATCACGAACAGGATACGGCGCTTGGCCGATTGGTAGTTCAGATAGGCAAAGATGGTGCCGACGGTGAGAGATGCGATCAAATAGCGCACACCACTGCAAGCCTCCACCACAGACCAGTTGCCAGAGGGAATGACAAACTGCAAGCCTTCCCGGTAGACGGGAATGCCGCTCAGGCGCAAAGCAAAAATAGTGAAATCGGCTGTCCAATCCATGAGCTGGGGCATGACGAACTCACCAATAGGCACGGCAAAAAACAGGAAACCCAGCGGAAAAACTATCAGCCGCGTAACGGACCAGCCCAGCGCAGCAGGCACCGCCAAAACCAGCAGCGCCACAAATGCCAATTGGGTGACGGCATTGACTGCCACCAAATCGCCCAAAAACCAGGCAAAGGCTGCGCAGGCCGCCAACAGAAAAACGCCAAGCGCCGGCTGTGGTGTTTGCGCTGCCATGAGCTGGCGACGGCGCCAGACGAGCCACAGCACAATAGGTGGCACCAAAAAAGCATGGGTAAAGGTTTCAGACCGGGCCCAGATGGTCACCATGGCGATGCCGGTATCGCGGTATAGAAACAAGGTCCAGGCCAGTAACAGGAGCAGAGCCGGGACGGCCTGACGCCACGGTTGCGCCAGGCGGACCTCGCCCTTGAGCAGGTTCTGACTGACGATTGAGTTCATGCGTTGCCGTGTGCAAGTGGTGGGTCGCCCAGATAGCGGTCCAGACTCGCCATATGGGCGTCCCAGCTGTAACTTTGTACTACACGCTGCCGGCCAGACTGACCCACTGCAGCTGCTCGGGCAGGAGATCTCAGCAACGCATCGATTTCACGAACAAAGTCAGCGGCCTCTGCGGCAGAGACCAACTCTTCGCCGGGTCGGGAATCAATTACTTCGACACAAGCCTGCGACGCCACCACGGGGCGGGCCATGGCCATCGCCTCGAGAATTTTGTTTTGTATGCCACGGGCCACGCGTAAGGGCGCAACAACGACTGCAGCGTGTTGCAGGTAAGGCCGAACGTCTGGCACGGTACCGGTGACTACGACGGCATTGGATGCAAGTGCCAAAACGGCGGGCGATGGGCTGCGCCCCACAATGTAGAAGCGCAACTGTGGCCAGGTCTGACGCAGAACGGGAAGGATATCCTGCACAAACCAGGTCACGGCGTCGATATTGGGCCAGTAGTCCATGGCGCCGGTGAATACCAGCGGTATTTGCTCCGGGTGGACCCCGCTGCCGGAAAAAGGGGAGCTATAGCTGGGGTTGGGCGAAAAATACTCAGCATCAACACCGTTGCAGATGACTCCAACCCGGTTGGCGCTCTCAGGGGCCTTGTGGCGAAACAGGGCAGTTTCGTTTTCCGTGACGAAAAACGATCGTTGCGCGCGGGCCGCTACCGCGCGCTCGTAGGCCAGCAAGCGCTCGCCCTCACGCCGGTACAGCCAAGACAGCGGCCATTTGTGGCTGGTGGCGTATTGCGTCCACTTGGCAGAATCCACATCGACAAAATCCACCAGCATGGGCGGGAGAGCGCCGCCGGACGTGCCCGGAACATACTGCGCCATGACGGAGGAAAAAATGATCGTGGCGTCCATTTTGTTAGCTCCCAGCGTCTGGTTGACCCACGCCTGCAAACCTGTATTTTGGTAGTAACGCAGGCTTAGCGCCTGGTGCGTTAACAAGCCACTTAAGCTTCGCAGCCTCGCTGTGCGGGGGGTAAGTCGCGCCACATGCAGGTCGGGGCAAATCGCACGCACGATGTCCACATAGGCCTCGTCTTCCGGGTCGTCCACAAAGGTACCCAGAAAAACACGGTGCTGTTGCCGCAGGTGTTTGAGCAAATGGTACGAGCGCACCTTGTCGCCCTTGTTGGGAGGATAGGGAAGCCGGTGCACCAAATAAAGCAGATTACCCATGGTGGTGGTCATCCGAGATTACGTACAACAACCGGCCCCAACCAGTTGGCCAAACCAAGAGGCAGGCGACGCCAAGCCTTAATCATAAGTCTGTACTGGGCATTGCTCGGGTTGTTTTGCGGAATGGCGTGACGCTTGTAAAGCCGGTACTCGTAGTGCAGCGGCGTTGGTTCAAAACCCCAGTTTTTCTTGAATGCGTAAGTGCCTGTGCCTTGCTTGCTGCGGCCGTAATCAAATACCTTGAGGCCGCGGGCGCAGGCGCGACGCATGAGCTCCCAATATTTGAAGTCATTGGCAGCGAACTCGCGGGCGAGCTCAAAGTCGCCGGCGTAATAAGGCAGGACTTCATTGCGAAAGTAAAAACTCAAGACGCCGCTCAAGGGGCGACCATCGGGCGCAAGGACGGTGAGCACTTCGCAGTCAGGACCGAATTCGGTTTGCAATGCCAAAAAGTAATTTTTGGGCATTGCCGGGGTGCCGTGACGGTGGGCGTTATCGGCAAAAAGAGTAAAGAAGCGATCAACGTTATCGTCAATTTCACTGACCAGCCCGTTTCGGATACCTTTTCGCACCATGGCGCGCTGCTTGCGCGGGATGGCCAGCAGGTTGGCCTCCTCGGAGGCTAGAATTTCTTTGCGGAAAGTGACGTACAGGTGCTGCGTGGGCCAATCGCTGTGACGTGGATTAACGTTGCGCAATTCAAGGTGAGCCACACCGAGGCGTTGGGCAATTTTCTGAGCCTCCAGCTCAAGGGCCTCTGCCGCTTGTGCGTTGAGCGCTGCGACGCCGCCGTACACGGCAAAAGGAAGACTGCTCAACGAGTTGCCAAACAGCCAGCTATTGACATGACCGAGCGGCAGAACACCCTGGATATGGCCATCGGACTCGGCATACAAAAAATAGGTGTCATGTCCAAAAACACCGCGCACAATATTCTGCCAACCGGCACGATGAAAAAAAGTAGCCTCGGGACATGCCAGAACGAACGCATCCCATAACCCCGCCACGGTGACGTCTTGAGGTCCCAGGCGTTTGACGGTCAGCATGGCGTTTTCAGACGAAAGGGCTTTGTTTGCTAAACCTGTGCAGGAAAATTTCGTCCATGCGACCCCACTTGAAGTCACCCAGCAAGCAGTTCAATCGGCTTTCCATGCGGCTAATGTTGACGTAATGCCGAAAGCGCGTCTTCCTGCTGATGCCCGCAATGCGCGGCTGCCCGGTGTCGATCTCCCAAGGATGGAAATAGAAGACGCCCGACTGTCGGTCATGCCTGTTCACCCGGCCGAGCATCCAGCGTGACAGGGCGTAAGGCAGCAATCTGAAGTACCCTCCTCCGCTGGACGGCAGGTTGCGGTTTAACACCCGCAGCGTTGTGATCGGAATTTCCATCAAGCCGGGGCGCACCTCGTAGGCAAAACGCGGCGAGTCCGGCATGCCATAGTGGTCGTGCCGAATAGGGTAAATGCTTGAGCTGTAGCGGTAACCGGCCCGAACCAGGCAGTCAAAAGCCCAGAGGTTGCCAGTGCCTATCGAAAAACTAGGAGCGCGATAGCCATTGACTTGAACGCCCGTCAAGTCTTCCAGAACAATCTTGGCCAAATTAATGTCGGCAAAAAAAGCTTCTTCGGACTGGTCGCTGGCGCGCTCGTGACCATAACCGTGGCTGGCCAGTTCGTGGCCCTCCTCGACTATCTCACGCACCAACTGGGGGTAACGCTCGGCAATCCAGCCCAGAGTAAAAAAGGTTGCCTTGGTATTGCGACGCGCCAGCATGTCAAGAATGGCGTTGACATTCCGCTCGACGCGGCATTCACGCGTATTCCATTCGGAACGTGCGATGTGCGATGCAAATGCCGATACCTGAAAATAGTCTTCGACATCAATCGTCAGCGCGTTGGTGATGGTTGAGGTCGGCATACAGATTGATCTATGAGATTGATCTATGTGTTGCCTGATTCCAGGGCCATTGCAGTCTGTTTCGGCTCCAACCATTTGTACAGATCAGCCGCGATACGTTCGGCGGCATGACCGTCCCACAATTCAGGCACCCGGCCACGCTTGCCCCGTCCGTCCAGAATTTCTCGTATCGCACTCAAAATCGTATCGCGGTTACGCCCCACGAGGATATTTGTACCTTGCTCAACAGTGATCGGACGCTCGGTGTTTTCTCGCAGCGTCAGACAGGGCACGCCAAGCGCCGTAGTTTCTTCCTGCAGGCCGCCCGAGTCGGTGAGTACCACAGTGGCACCTGCCATCAGCCCCAGCATCTCAAGGTAGCCCAGTGGCGATAACAACGCCATGCGCGCTGGATCAATCATGGCCGCCAGACCAAAACGGTCGATGTTGCTACGGGTGCGGGGATGCAAGGCAAACACCAACGGCAAGCTGGCAGCAACCTCACCGAGTACACCAAGCAAGGCACGCAGGGTTTCGGGATGGTCTACGTTGGAGGGTCGATGCAGTGTGACCACGCCATAGCCGATGGGATGACTCAAAACCAGGGGGTCTATGTGGCAGGCTTGCAGGGTGTCCTTGGCGCTGCGGGCGTTTGCCCGGCCAAAAATCACCGAGTCAATCATGACGTTTCCCGCAAAGCAAACCCGATCTGGTGGTATACCCTCCCGTGCCAGATTTTCTTCAGCGGTGCGCTCTGTGGTGTAAAGCCTGTCAGAAATTTGGTCCGTGAGGATTCGGTTGATTTCCTCCGGCATGGCTCGGTCGTAGCTGCGCAAGCCGGCTTCAATGTGCACTACCGGCACACCCTTTTTGACCGCAACCAGAGAGCAGGCCAGCGTGGAGTTCACATCACCGACCACCGCCACGCAGGAGGGTTTATGCGCATCAACTACAGGCTCGAACCGGCGCATGACTTCGGCAGTCTGGATCGCGTGCGTGCCAGATCCGACTTCAAGATTGATGTCCGGTCGCGGCAGCCTCAGATCTTCAAACAGGCGATCACTCATGTCTTTGTCGTAGTGCTGACCGGTGTGTACCAAGAGCACGGGCAGGGGCGGAACATGGGCGGCCATGGCACGCAGAATGGGCGCCATTTTCATAAAATTCGGCCGCGCACCCACAACACAGATGACCGGACCCGAAATGCTCATTGGGAACTTTCCTGGCTGATCTTTTTGACCGCCACGAGAAGCTTTTGCAGTATGCCGAGAATTTCGAGGTTGATACGTTCCAGGCGGAACACGCTTCCCTCCAGATGGCGCAAGCGCTCGTCGTGTAGCTCAACACCCAAGGCGTGAATTTGACTGGAAATCGTGCCCGCCAACGCTGGAGCCGAACTCTCCTCCAGCGCCTTATTGGAAGGAACCGCCGATTCATTGTCAATGTCGGACACCACCTTATTGACATCTTCAAGACCAAAAGCGTCTTTGTTGTCCAAAAAACCAAATAGCAACAAGCGATCACAAATCAGATTGACACGGCGGGGAATGCCGCCGGAGGCTTTGAAAATTGCTTCAAAAGCGGCTGAATCGAAGGTGGGACGCCCCGTCGCACCAGCACATTTCAACCGGTGCTCAATGTAACCCTGTGTTTCATCTGAAGACAGCGGACCAATGTGGCATGTCGCCGTAACGCGCTGCCTGAGTTGCTGCATGGTGGGGCTTTGCAAAATGGTTCGAAATTCGGGCTGCCCCACCAGAAACGTCTGTAGCAGCGCTTGTTGGCCCAACTGGAAGTTCGACAGCATACGCAATTCTTCTACCGCCCGGGCTGTGAGGTTCTGGGCCTCGTCGACGATCAGAAGACAGCGTTTTCCCTGGCTTGTCTGGTGGACCAGATAAGCCTCCAGCGCCATCAACATGTCGGCCTTTGAAACGTCTTTAACCCGCACACCAAAAGTAGCGGCCACCATTCGCAGGGTGTCGTCGGCATCCAGCTGGGTGGTCACAAGGTTGGCGGCTACGACTTTTTTGGAGTCCAGACTGGCAAGCAGGCCACGTACCATCATGGTCTTGCCCGCCCCAACCTCACCCGTGATGACAATGAAACCTTCGTTTCGTTGAACACCGTAGTCGAGGTAGGCCTTGGCTCGCCGGTGTTGTTTGCTGCCGAAATAAAAATTCGGATCAGGGTTGAGCTGAAAAGGCTTGCTGCTTAATCCGTAATAATCGGAATACATGACTGTAACAATCGGAATACATGAGTCAAAACTGAACAGTCAAACTGCCGAGGACCGCGGTTTCATCGTATGGCGAAGCACCTCTGGCAACCACGCGGCGCAGCCCCACGGAAACAGCGGTCTGCTTACCCAGTTTACCCGTGACGTTGACGTTGAGGGCTCGCAACGTGGTGTTTTGCAGACTATTCACCCCAGAGATGTTTTGCAGACTATCCGCCCCAGAGGTTTTTTGCTGCGATGCCAGAACACCCAGTGAATAATCAGGGGTTAAACGGTGCGCGTAGTTGACGCTGAAGCCGCGCTGTCGAATGAATGAAGACCTGGTGAAATCATCAACAGCCCTCGAAATGGTGTCAAGCCTGCTGCTTTCGCTTCGCGTGGCAATAAACGTGATGGTGTCTCGCACGCCCAAGAGCGCAAACAGCAAATCTTGCCGGCGTTGCAAGGACACAGCCGACGTCAAGAAGCTGCTGACGACTGGTGTACCGGGACTTATACCAGTGGCCTGTAAAAATACACTCACCAACTGCGCACGCAGCACAGGATCAGGTTCGATAGATGCAAACTGGCTTTGCAAGAGGTCGAAGATGGTTCCCCGACTGGCAATGCCAAGCTGGGTGGGCGTTGTTAAAACATCCTTCGAATCAGTAAATTTCCATGCGGTGAGTGGCGTTCGATGCTCAAAACTCAGGCTGTGAGCGTTTCCGAAAAACCGGCGATCGCGTGAAGCGGACAGGCGGGTCCGCTCTGACGGCGACCAGTTCACCCCGAAGCCGCTTGTGCTGTAGCTCCGCTTGTCGAAGCTTATGTAGTTATTGGCTTCACGCCCGGCATTGGCCGACACGCTTAATTGAGGAGTAATCCTGTAGGACAAGCCAAGGCCAAAACGGTCCGCTTCGGATGAACGACCGGCACTGAAATCAACACGTTGTTGACTGGCGTCAGCCGACCAACCAAGAGTCGTGAAGGGACTGTCACCCGTGAGTCTTAAAGCACTGTCGACCGTTGTGATACGAGAAGCTATCGCTGCATCACTGTCCGTCACTGCTCGACTGTAACGTGCCTCATAGTTGGCGATACTGCCCAAACGTCCGCGCAGATAGGGTGATAGCCGGTAGCTTGATACCTCGGCTCGATTGGCGTTGACCGATGTGTTGTCAATTGACTGCGTACCAAAGGCAGACACAGCCTGCTGCGAAATGGAGCCGCTGAAATCAATAAAGGCCCAATTATCAACAGCCTCCAGCGTACCAAACGTATTCAGTGCGTTTTGGGTGTGGCTGCGTGAAGAATTTTTAGCAGAGGAAATTGCATTCAAGGCATAGTCAAAGTAGCCCTTGACTCGGGCACCATCAACAATAATGCGGATGCCCGGGCTGATTTCGGTAATCAGGTCTGACTGCTGACCGACACTGCTCAGGCGCACGTTATCTGTCAGTGTCTCGGTAACGGAGACACGCGGCACAATCGACAGAGCCTGTTTCGGACCCGAGTCTGAGTCAGGCTCCTGAGCAAAAGCGCCAGCCGACACCATAACCAAACCAGCGGCTACCGGCATAGACTTGGCCGTGACTCGCAGCGCCCGTAGAGAAAGCAAACTACACATCATGACTGGGATCGATGCCGAGGGTATTCGGGCTTGCTGCTGCTCGTGCCCGGACCTTGTCCATAACTATACCCATACCCATACCCATACCCTCCTTCGGAATCATATCTTGCTTTATTCAACAGCATTAATTTGACTGGACATGCCTCAATGGTGGCCAGCGCTTGCCGAACCTCCGCCTGCAGAGTCTTTCCAGCCTGCACGACCATCACCACCTGGCCCATATGGGAAGCCAGCACCCGCGCCTCGGTGGCAAGCAGAAGCGGCGGCGAATCAAAAATAATGATGCGGTCAGAATAGCGCTTGGCCATTTCATCCAGCAGCCGGATCATCGCATCACTGGCCAGCAGTTCGGTAGCGCGGGCATGGGGCGTTCCTGAGGGCAGAATGGTCAGCTTGTCGATGTTTGTTTTCAGCAGCATCCTCGCCATGTCCTTGGACTCACCCTGCACCAGATCGAGCAAACCGAGGCTTTCGGGCAGCCCAAGCACTTTCATCACCGAGGGACTCGTGACGTCGGCGTCCACCAGCATCACCGTGTTATCCAGTTCAGTGGCAATGCTCATGGCTAAATTGATGGCGGTAAAACTCTTGCCTTCACCGGGCAACGCGCTAGTCACCATGATCAGGTTGCCATAGGCGATAGCGGATGCGCCTTTACCCATCGCGTTGCTAATGAGCGGCCGCTTAATGACACGGTATTGATCTGCAATTTGGGATCGTGGCGCATTGGGGCTGACAATGCCCGCTTGCGACATTGCCGCCAGATCAATTTCAACCGATCGAGACAGAGGAGCCGACTGAGCCTCGCTCACAGGATTTTGGGCAGCCCCATCCATTTGCGCTACTGGCGGCGGCGTCGCAGGCATCTCAACACCCGCCTGGCGAAGCTGCTCCAGGCGTTGTGCCGCCTGCTCGATCAAGCTACTCATATTTGATTCATCCCGCCCGCCCGGACATCATGGAAAACACGATCATCCCGGCAATGAAAATTGCAACCAACCCGCCTGAAGCGCCCAGAAATTTTTTCAGATCGGATTTTTCCTGTTGTACAGCCGCGTCGTCCATCACCAGTGTCACAATGCCCAGCAGCGGCAAACCCACCGTCTCCCTCAGGGAGCGTCCATCATAAAAGACGGCACGCAATTGGCTTGCGATAAAGGCGGCCGCAAGCCCGGCGCCCAATGCGGCCAGAAACGCGAGGGGCAGCAGCAGCAAACGGTTGGGTGCCACCGGGTTGGGTGACACGCGTGGCGGGTCTATCAAACGGAAGTCTGCAACACCCGCGGCACTGGTCAAATCGCCTGACAGCGCAGCCGACTCTCTACGTGCGACAAGATCGTTGTAATTTTTTTTATGGATAGCGTAATCACGGTTTAACTGGGTAAATTCAGCTTCTATTTGGGGAGCTGTTTTTATCAATTCACGTGCCCGATTGACACGCGCATCGTACTCACCTACCCTGGCGCGCAAAGCGGCCACCTGCACCTCCGCAGTGGCCAGGATACGATTGAGTTCCTGATAAACCAAGGTGTTGGTCGACGACGAAGTTGGGTTGGCCATCGCGATTTTGCGCAATTCCTCTACCTCTTTGAGTTTGAGTGTCTCAAGCTCTTTGATCAGGCGCCTGGCGCCGGCAACGTCAGGGTGTTCCTCTGTAAAGCGCTGCAGCAGCGCATCAAGATTTCGTTTTTGAACGTCAATGCGCGCGTCGATCTCAGGTGTCGAAATCGACAGGGCTGATTCTTGAAGAAGACTGCGGGACGTGATGTCAAAGTTTTGGGATTTTTCGGCCTCCAACTGACGCTTGGCCGCATCGCGCGCGTTTTCTGCCTCACGCAATTCAAGGCGGGCCTGGCTCAACTTACTGCCCAAGGCACCGAGTTGTCCGGCCATGTCGGTGCCATCGGCAGTTTGAAGCTCAATGTTTTTGACCCTGAATTCCTTCAAACGCGATTCGGCTTCTTCAAGCTTGGCCAGGTAAGTTTTAATCTGCTCATCAATAAACTGCTTGGCCGTATTGGAATCCTTGCGTGTGTTACCGAGGCTGGATTCAACAAAAATTGACACCAGCGACTGGATTACCAGCTTCGCTTTGTCAGGGCTGGCATCGCGATACGAAAGCACGTAAAGGTTGTCGCGGCCCTCGTTCTTGATTTGAAGCGTTTTCATCATCCTATTAATCAGCGCATCCTGCTCGTCCTTGGACTGGGCCTTCAAATCCAGATCAGCCATGCGCACGAGTTTTTCAACATTGGGACGGCTGATGAGCGTACGACTCAGCATGATCACCTGTTGCTCGACGTTAGGCTGCACCGCCAAGCCCGACATCAAAGGCTTTAATATAGACTGCGTGTCGACAAAAATACGGGTTGATGCTTCGTATTTGTCAGGCACTGAAAGCACCACAAACGTACCAATCGCGGCGCCCCCCCAGGCAACCAGCAGGCCAAGCCAACGATGCCTCCACATGCTTCTGGCAGCGGTGAATAATTGCTTAATCAGCTCATCCATCAGATCAGGTCCTTGCGGCAGAATGCGAACGCTGCCATACCTTCGTCAAACGAAGCAGCAAACAGAAAGGACGCCGGCCTTAAAACCAGCCTTGCGGAATGATCAGGATGTCGCCAGGCTTCATTTCAACATTCGCGGATATGTCGCCTCGCTTGATCAGATCTTTGAGTCGCACGGAATAGCGCTTGTTACCCTCCGAAGCACGCGTGATGGATGCCCCGTTGCCATCGGCGAAGTCCGTCAAGCCGCCCACTGCAATCATGACGTCCAGCACGGTCATTTTTTGTTTGTAAGGCAAGAACTGCGGTTTGGTCGCCTCGCCGACAACTCGAATTTGTTCACTGTACGGCCCGACAAAACTGGTAACGATAATCGTCACAACAGGGTCACGCACCAGTTTGCTCAACGCCTTCTCGACCTCTCGGGCCAACTCGACAGGGGTCTTTCCTTGCGCGACGATCTCGTCCACCAATGGCGTCGACACTTTGCCGTCCGGACGCACAGGAACCGTCAGGGAAAGCTCCGGGTTACGCCAAACGATGATGTTCAGCGAGTCTCCGGCGCCCACAATATAGTTGTAATCAACGGAGGCGGCGACGGTCGGCGCGGGAGGGTACGCGGTCGAAAAACCGGAACATGCGGATAGCAGACCGACTAACGCACCCAGAGCGGCCCAACGGGACGCAGTTTCAATAGTCATAAAAAAATTTTTCATAACATATCCCCTAAAAATGCGCCCAAATGTTTGCACCGGATTTGGAGCTTTGACTATAGCTCCTTCCCCAGCTGTCAGCAATAAGACAAGTTTGAATCCACTGCAATTTAAATTTTGCGGAATTTTGCGGACGGGCTCAAGCACCTCAAGCACCAGATCTTCCGCGTAGCACGGGGCGTATAAACTTCAGCAGCGCCTGCTGTATTGGGTTGGAATTTCCAAATGGGCGCCAGGTCAATTTAAGCTTTTGATGGTAGGCGTCGAAGTGAATTCCCCACGGAGCGGCCTTGATGGAGCCCCGCCCCAGCAACACCTTCAAGACATTAGCGCCCATCACGCCAGCGCAAAGGTCGCATGCCATGATGGTTGACGGCCCCCTCTTCTCCTGAAAATTTACCGATTCGGGCGCAACCAGGTAGTCGCGTTGAAGCATCGCTGGTGACAGGCCGGCAATGAAACGGGCGTATTGCTCCTGCGACTCGTACCCTTCCACTTTGAAATAGTCCTCAAAACTCATGCCATCAGGACGAAAGTAGAGAAATGCAGTCCCCATGCCCAGCGGTGCTGCGGTCATTGCAGGAATACCCTTTTCCCGGCACTTCGCAAACACCATGCGGCGAGCTGGCAGCACAAAGAAATCCAGGCCATCCACATAGACATCGGCATCCCGCAGAAATTCGTCGATGTTTTGGGGGGTGATGCCTTGGGGAAACAAGCGCAAATCGATTTCTGGATTAATGTCGCGCGCCAAGCGGGCGACAGTGTCGATTTTTGGCTGCCCCATAAAAGGCATGAAAGCGCCAGCCTGCCGGTTCAGGTTTTGCACATCGAAGTCGTCAAAATCGGAGATGTTGAAATGACTGATCCCTAGCCGGGTAAGCGTCAGCAAGTGCGAGCCGCCCACTCCGCCCAGCCCCGCAATCGCGATACGAGACGTTCTTAACTTGGCCTGTTCGGCCTGTGTAGTCCAGCCAATATTGCGCGAGAACGCGCTGTCGTAATCAAAGATGATTGGGGCTGCCATGACGCTCTCGATGTGCAAAATCCTGTATTGTTATTGTGCTCTGGCGCATAACCGGGGACCATCCCTTTGGCCCCGTCACAGTAAAAATAGGGATTGCCTTCGATTGCGGGCCGCATGAGCTCCCTAATTCAATGCAAGGAAATACCTGTGAGCCTTGACAAGCTGACCCATATTCTCGACCTCGCACGCTGGGCCCCCAGTGGTGACAACACACAACCGTGGCGTTTTGAGATTGTGGACGAATACCGGGTTCGGGTACATGGCTTTGATACACGCGACCATATTCTTTATGACTATGAAGGGCATCCGAGCCACATCGCCCATGGAGCACTGCTTGAAACAATGCGGATTGCGGCATCCGGCTTTGGCCTGACAACCAGTTGGACTGTTTCTTCTCACGGAGAACATCGCAATCCTGTCTATGACGTGAGTCTGGCGCAGGACCCTGCCCTGGTTCGGGACCCACTGTTTGACTGCATCGAAACCCGCACTGTTCAGCGCCGACCGATGAAAACCACACCGCTTACCGGCACACAGCGCCAAGCGCTGATCGACGCGGCGGGCGAAGGCTTTAGCGTGCAACTGTTCGAGTCCTGGGGTGAACGCCTGAAGGTGGCCGGTCTGCTGTGGGACAGCGCGAAAATTCGTTTGACTTGCCCAGAGGCCTATCCAGTGCACAAAGAAGTTATCGAGTGGCGGGCGCGCTACAGCAAGGACCGCATCCCGGAGCAGGCTGTCGGCGTGGACCCGGCGACTGCGCGCCTGATGGAATGGGTCATGCAAAGCTGGGCGCGGGTGGGGTTCTTCAATCGCTACCTGTTGGGCACCGTGGCACCGCGCATCCAGCTCGACCTGCTGCCCGCGCTATGCTGCGCCGCGCATCTCTTGCTGCGCCCCCAACAGCCCCCGGCAGGCCTGGCGGACTGGGTAAACCTGGGTCGCGCCGTGCAGCGCATCTGGCTCACGGCGACGCACCTGGGTTTGCATTTGCAACCGCAGATGACCCCGGTGATTTTTCGTTGGTATGCCCGCGCCGGACGCCACTTTTCGACCGAACCGAGACTGTTTGAACAAGCGTTGAAGTTGTCCAGTGATTTTGAGCGGATTGCCAATTCGACGCCCGAAGACGATTTTGGCTTCTTCGCACGGGTTGGCGTTTCGCCAGTGCCGCACAGTCGCTCGCTCAGGCGCGACCTGGCAACTTTGATGCAGGCTTGAGAGCAGGCACGGCGACCAAGGTCACTGCCAGCAGCCTGCAAGCGAGATGGAACTTCCCCATTATTTTGTCGGATTTTTTTACATCTGCCGCTAATGCGTTCCTATGGAATTGAACAAGCTTTTGATTTTTATAGTGAATAGCTGACTGGCATGAAGAGTGCTTGGGTTCGGCATACCACGGCCGATCAGATTCCCTGACACGGTGGCTGACCCAAGTGAGGATGTCATGAAAGGTATAAGCACAAAATTTCAGCGACTGGCCGTTGCGGCAGTGCTGGCGGCAGGCATGGCAGGGACGGCCCAAGCCGCGCTTGACCTCTCAGGCGCTGGCTGGGTAACCTACGAAGATGCCAATTCCTACGCCTTGCAGGTTGATGGCGTGATTGCTGGCAGCACCGGGCCGGGGAGCCTCTATTATGTCAACTCCACCCCAGGCGCGATCCAGGACCTGATCGTCGTCGCTACTGGCTCCAGTGGTGGGCCGGTAACTACCAATTTCGCCGGGATGGACAATGCCTTATCGACGCCTTCCGGGGTAAGCGGCAGCAACTACTTTTCGGATATTTGGAACAGCACACTTACTGCCTTTACCACTTTCCTCAATGGCGAAAGTCCGCTGTTTTTCTTCAACAACAACCAAACCAACAGTGGTACTTCGACTGACCAAAACCTCGCGGTCTGGGCGCAAATCAGTTTGACGGGCGCGGGTATGGACACTTTGTATCTCACCTTCAGCAATTTGAGTAATGATTACGCCTTGTTTACGGAAGGCGGGGGCGGTGTATTCGGCGGTACCCCTGCGCCCACCTTCAACTCCGGCGGCATAGACGCAACTGCGGCGAGCCTTCCGGATCCTTTGGCGGGATCAAATGTTGATCCTGTTGGCACGGATTATGTCCTGTCCGGCGGTGCGATCTGCCTGGACGCTGCCAGCGTGCCTATTTCCTGCAGCAATCCGGGTGCTGTCACCGGGCCCATCAACAACAACCTGGGTGCCAACCAGGCAGCCTATGCAATCGACGTACCTACACTGAACGACTTCCTTGCAGCCTGGCTCCTGGGAGGGTTTGCTGGCTACACTGATATTCATATCGAACTTCAAATGGGTTGTGACCCGGATACCATCGGTACCAGCGGTGGGACAGCGGGTACAGGTGATTGCGTTGGCCGAGATCTAAATAATGGCTATGAACAACTGTTCATTGGCACGTCGACCACCGTCACGCAAGTCCCGGAACCAGGAATTCTCGGCCTGCTGGCGCTCGGCCTGCTGGGACTGGCCGCTACGACGCGGCGGCGCCAAGGCTGACCCCAGTTGGTACGACAACGCTCAAGCAAGAAGGCCCCTGACGGGGCCTTTTTTCATGGGGCGCCATTGCACGCTTTTCCAAAGCGGCGACCCGCCGCTGAGCCTTGCCAGATATTTGACCTTGTCCCTTAAAAAGTTCTTAGCTGATAGTTCTGATAGTTAAAAATCAGCGTCAGGACAATGAAATGAGCGAAACGAAACGACCGGCCAAGTGCACACTGGAATTCAAGTTGCAAGCCGTCAGGCGGGTCAAGGGCGGCCAAGTGCCGAGGTGGCTCTGTTGCACCGCAGGTATGCGCTTAGGCGCGACCGTTACAGCAAGGACCGCTTCCCGGAACAGGCCGTCGGCGTCGGCACCTGCACCTGCCACGTGGAGGAAACTGCTCGACGACTCAGGTTGCTTGCGTCGGTCTGCGGCGCCGCGGCAAGACATATCTCAATGAAAAGTTCCTCGCAGCTTGCGCTGGCTATGCCTGCTTTGGCACCCGGCGCCGACGCCATGCAGGCGCCTGCATGCTCATTCTGGTAGTCATTGCGACGCCAGTTAATGTCGGATATTTTTACATGATGACAGCATCGGCCGAGAAGAAATCGCTAAGTACTTGTCAATACTAGGTAATTTTCTCTGGCACGGGCTTTGCATGCATCCAACGCAAATGCGGGGCCGTCGAATTTCGTCAGTCTGCATTTTCAAATCATCTGCTACGGAGGACTTATGTTGAAAAGCAAACTGTCAATTGCGTTCGCCCTTGCGGCATTGATCGCCAGCGGTCCGGCGGCTGCTGTGGGAACCGGTATTGACTTCCAGGTTACTGAGACAGTTGTGGTTGGCGTGCCGGCCGCGGCTCCCACCATCACCGCCGATTCGATTGATTACTCCTACAACGCAACAATCAATCAGAGTCTGGTCGGTGCAACACTGGATTTTGATGACCCGTTCACGGAGACCGGTTCAATCGCAGTCTCCAGCTTCAAGGACGGCATTGTCACTCAGCCGGCATTTCTGAACGCGTCTTTACTCTTGGCCCCTCTGGGCTATGGCATAGTCGGGGACTTCACCGCCTCTGGCTTTGCTGGCACTTTCGGAGCGGGTATCAAGGCCATATTCGACACATTTACATTGAACCTTTTCATTGACACCGATCAAAACGGCACCGGTGACATTGCGCTGGGTACAGGGGTGATAAATGCTCTCAGCGAAGCCGTTATCTTCGCCGGGCTGGCCAATGGCGACTTCGACGTGAATCTGCTCTTCACACCGACGGCCTTCGGTAGTACCTATTTTTCTAGTCCGTCACCTTTCCTCGTGAATATGGAGACCACTGGCGTCACAACGACACTCAACGGGGTTTCGTTTGGAAGTTTTACGGCAACGGCCGACGGCTCAGGCAACCTCTTTGTTAACCAAGTGCCTGAGCCCGGCACATTGGCGCTGCTTGGCCTGGCGCTGTCAGGCTTGGCGCTGATGCGTCGCAGGCGCAACAAGTAAAGCGCCAAGTTAAGATTCCCCCCAAAAAAGCGCGCCATTGCGGCGCGCTTTTTTGTTATGGGATCCTGCGCTTGGACGCCTCTTAGAGCCTAGAAGTAGTAGGTTCCCAGGACTTGCATAATGCGGCGATCGGGCAATATCCCAAACTCGCTGCTGGCACGACCCATGTTCTGCTGAAGCTGAAAGCTCAGGTCGAAGCTTGGCCAGTGGTGGCGCAACTCAAGCCAGGCGAGCCGGCTGTGGTCGCCGGGATTAAACCGAAGATAAGCGGTCAGATCCAGATCCTTGAGCCAGAGGCTTTTTTGTGTGGCGTAGATCAGGTAGGCCCGGCGGGGCGCCAGTTCCAGAAGCCGCAGGGCTTCCCGCAGGTACGCCACCTGGGTAGCGGGCGCAGTGCCAAGGGCGGCCCAAGCCGGCTGCCCCATCGCGAAGCCGTTGTATTGGTATTCGGCCGTGACGGACAACTTGCCAGGGGTGGTATACGTGACGCCACCGACAAAGCGATTGCGCGTGGCTTTATTTGCCGGCAAAGCCAGGGCTCGGCTCAGCAAATCGGGCTCACGGCTTCGTGACCACTCGAGATGAGCTACCGCCGCGTCCGACATCAACGCCGTCAAATTGGCGCCCAGCGCGGGCGACAGGCCGCTCTCCTTGTACAGCAGCACCTGGCTGCTGACGCGCTGCGAAAATTGGGTGCCGAGCGCAATCAGGGAGCGGTCCCGATTGTTGGTTGATCCGAGGTCAAGGCTCCAGCCATCCGGATTCGGGCGATCGGCCAATTTCGGCGAATACGCATACGACAATGAGCCGTCGCTCCAAAGCCGTTGCGCACGCAGCATGACGCTGCCAAGACGATTCTGCCGAAGCGCAAGGGGATCGGCGCTTGTCAGGACGCGCAAGCTGCCGTCACGAAAAAAATCGGTGGGATTGTAGCCATAACCCGGCCCATAACGCAGGTTGATACGTCCAAGTTCCAGGACCGTGTTTTCTCCTTCGGGCTGCCAGCTCAAATAGGCCTCGCGCAGGCTGTTCACCGTCGAGTCAGCGCCCGCGTCCCTGGGATAAATGTGATCAAGGCGGTCCGAAATGACGGCGCGCAGTCCCGGGCCAAGCCGGGCCGAATGCGAGAAATCAAGTGAGGCGCGACCGATGTTGCGACTGTCGGGCAAGTAACGCTGGCTGGCGTTGCCTATCGCGCCCTCGACGAAAAACTTGGTGTCCCGAGCAGCTTCAGCCGGGGGGCTGGTGTCGCTTTGCAGACTCAGGGCGTCTGCCTCCGCGTCCGCTGCCAGGGCCGGCGCCTGGATCAACACAACCGCGACAAAGAGAGCGGGAACGGAACGGGTAAAAAAGCGCATGAGGTTACTCCGGCTGAAAACGAGGCAGGAAGTCTCGCTGCATCCATGTATCAGGGATGGCGCGTGCCTTGTAGTCTGAAAAGCGCATGAGCGTGACCAACTGGGGATCGAGGCCGTCAATGATCACGGTCTCGGTCGGGCGCTCTGCGCCGAGCTGGGGCTGAAACCGGCGATAGTAGGCCGTTTTGAGCAAGCGCGACGATTCGGCAAAAAAACGCGCCTTGAGGGGCCGGTTGTTTTCAACATCTACCCACAGCTCGATGCTTGCATAGGTGACATTCGGCGACGATGCACTAAGCGCGAGTTTGTGGGCCTTGCGTGTGCGGCGTTCGCCATCGAGGATCTCCTCATCGCCAGCCAGCTGCGCCCTGTAGTCCGTCGCCAAATTCACGGTAGCCACATCACCATTGGATGCCTGCCCAAGCAAGCGCTGCTGCGGCGACAGGCGAACGCTCGCCTTGCTGGTCGGGTCGTAAAACCACATGTCGTTGCCATTCTTGAGCATCAGTTTTCCCGCATCCCGCGCGGGCAGGACAAAACGGGTCAAGCTGGCGAATTGGCCCCCCTGCTTTGGCGTGCGGGAGTAGCTGATAAGTGTACTGGTGTCGACCTGCTTGCCAGCCTGAAATTCAGTCAGCGTCACAGTCACACTGAACGGCTGCCCTGGATTGCGGATGGCATCGCTGGCAGCGAGGATCTCTTCTGCGCCAGGCGCGGACCACGCCAGGCCATAGCCGAAGAGGAATGAAAACAGGGCTATTCGTTTCATATTCGTCAAGCCTTTCGTTAAGCCTTTCTCCATCAAACGTGACGCAAGGCCTCGACCACGTCCAGTCGCGCAGCCCGGTGTGCAGGCCACCAGGCAGAGAGGATCGCAATGCAGATGAGGCCGAAGGTTGTGCCAAGGATCATGCCGGTTTCACCCCAGACATTGACAGTGAAGGGCACCAACTCAACGTTGCCGGGAGGCAGCCAGGGCATGCCAATCTGGTTGATGACAAGAGACAACACGAGCGCCAGCACAACGCCGATCACTGCGCCGAATAAGCCAAGCAGTGCGCCTTCGGTCACGAACAGCCTGAGAATACCGGAACGTCTCAAGCCCATCGCACGCAGGGTACCAATCTCGACGGTGCGTTCGACAACCGTGGTATTCATGGTGTTGCTGACAGTGAACAGGACGATACCCCCAATCAGCACAAAAACAAAACCAAATATGGTGTCGAACATCAGCATGGTCTGGACATAAAAAGGATTCAGCGCCCGGAAGTCCAGCATGGCCAGCGGTTGCTTGGTGGAAAAACTGGCCAGGATAGGCGCCAGACGCGCCTTTGCCGCAGGAATCTGGTCGGAGTGCCGCAGCTGGAGCATGATCGAAGTTGCTTTGGGCGGTGTTTGCCCATAGATCAACTGTTGTAGCTGCGCAAGACGCATCATGAGGGAGACTTCATCAAGCTCCTTGATGCCCTGGTCTTCTGCACGAATTACCTCCAGGGAGGTGACATTCGGTGCGCCTCGAGCGTTGACGACCAGCACTTCGATCCTGCGTGGATTGGCCCTGGTGGCGCTGGTCGCAGCAGGTGTTTCCTGCAGGCTGAGTTGAGCGATGTCATCGGGAAGCGCCAGGCTGTCGGCCTTCCGCTCCTTTTCGGGCTTGGGACACCGCTCAATTTTCAATGCGTCGCATAACTGCAGTACCCTGGCCACGCCGGTACCGACGACGGCAGCATCTGCGGCCGCCCCCTCCAGCGCGGACAGCGGAGCCTTGGTGCGCAGATCAAAGTCGTTCCAGTGCCGCATACGGTTGATGTCTTCTGCGACGAACCCGGTCCCCATGATGGTCCGGGACACACCTGCCGGGTAATTCCCGGCAATACCGCTGAACTGCAAGGTCGGTGTCGCTACCAGCACCATTTTTTGCAATGCTTCATCGCTTTGAATGGCCGCCAGGATGCTGGTGTAGTCGGCAATGCCATAGGCTGTCGGGTTTCCGCTACCGTAAAGATAAAAATCCCGATGCTGAATCTGCAGATGTCCACCCTTTTGCACGTGTCTCGTGTGCAACTCGTAATTGACATTGGTGCTGAAGCCGCCGAACAAGAGTATCGAGGTGGCGCCAATCGCCATAGCCAGCAAGGTGGCCAACGAGCGGCGACGGTTACGCAAAAGATTTCGCACCGCCAGGGTCAAGGTCATCATGGCACGTCATCCGCGCCTTTGCGACGAACCCCGCGAATCGTTCCGTCGGTCAGGAAAATCGTGTCGTCTGCGGCATTGATCACATGGGGGTCATGAGACGAGAAAATAAAAGAAACTTCATAACGCTCGACCATCCTGCGCATCAAGGCCAAAATGGCAGCCCCGGTCTGGCTGTCCAGATTGGCCGTCGGTTCGTCGGCGATAACCAACTTTGGCTTTCGGGCCAAGGCACGGGCTATTGCAACCCGCTGGCGTTGCCCGCCAGACAATTGACCTGGAAAATTCTTTGCCTTGTCGCCCAAGCCCACTGCATCCAGCAATTTAAGGACCCGTTCACTCCGTTTTTTTGCCGAGGCGCCCGCCAGCAACAAAGGGTATTCGATATTTTCGTATGCACTCAGGACCGGCAGCAGGTTGAAGTTCTGAAAAATGAACCCGATGTTTTTGGCACGGAAGTCCGACAGCGCGTCGTCTGTCAAATTGCCTACCTTGCAGTCGGCCACGATGACTTCGCCTTTGTCAGGCTTGTCAATACATCCGATCATGTTGAGCAGGGTCGTCTTGCCGCTGCCGGATGGGCCCATCAGCACAGTGAAACATGCACGGCGCACCACAATATCGACCCCGTTGATCACCGGGACGCGTACTGAATCCATGTGATAGGTTTTTTCGACCTGCGTGAGAATAGCCACAGGTCGGTGATTTCCCGTTTGTTCCGCTGAAATTTCCAGCACCTCTCGCCCCTATTCATGCACCTGACGGCTGCTGCCTGTCTACAGGCCTGGTTCACGCGAATCTCCAGTGCCGCCGAGTTAAATATTACGGCATTCCAGGCTGTGGAGAACAAATCATTTATCCGATTCTGCAACAGGCTATCGGCCCGGTTCTTGAGGAAGTTCCATGGAGTACCTGCAATGAGCTGCAAGAATGTGATTGGAAAAAACAGGCTCATGTCATTTGAAGAAATCGGCCAACCCTGGCGAGCAAAGCTGGCGAGCAAGGCTGGCAACTACCTAGAATCTTCACCATGATGAAGATTTTGATGGTCTGCATGGCCAATATCTGCCGTTCTCCCATGGCGCAGGCCGTGGCGAGGCAGGTGACACACGACGCAGGGCGATCGCAAGAGCTTGAGTTCGACTCGGCGGGATTACTTGCGCAACATGCCGGCGAGCTAACGGACGCCCGGGCCAGATTCGTCCTTTTAAGCCGGGATTACGAGCCCGGAAATACGCGAGCGCGCTGCGTGAATGATCAGGACTTCGAGCACTTTGACTTGATTTTGGCCATGGATCGGCCCAATCTGGCAGCGCTGCAGCGCCTTTGCCCGCCACAGCATCTCGGCAAACTGCACCTGCTGCTGGAGTTTGCTCCCTCGGCTGGTGTGGACGAGGTGCCCGACCCCTATTACGGCAACCTGGCCGGCTTCGAGCGGGTGCTGGATCTATGCGAGGCCGGCGCGCGGGGCCTCATCAAGGCGCAGGCTCAGATTTTGTAGTAACCGCGGAACCAGGCCACGAATCGGCCAACACCCTGCTGGACCGTGGTACCAGGTACAAAACCCACCCATTCCTGCAGCGCGTCAGTATTGGCATAGGTAACAGGCACATCACCATCCTGCAAGGGCAACAGGCGCTTTTCTGCCTTCTTGCCCAAGGCCTCTTCAATGCAGCCAATGAAGTCAAGCAGGGCAACCGGATTGTTGTTGCCGATGTTGAACACGCGGTAAGGTACGTTGCTGGTGGCCGGGTCAGCCAGAACTGAGTCATAGGCCGGGTTGGAGACGGCCGCGCGGTCAAGCACCCGGATGACGCCTTCGACGATATCGTCCACATAGGTGAAGTCGCGTTTCATATCGCCGTGATTGAACACATCGATAGCACGTCCTTCCAGGATAGCTTTAGTGAACAGGAATAGCGCCATGTCGGGCCGACCCCAGGGACCGTACACCGTGAAGAAGCGCAAGCCGGTGGTTGGCAGACCATAGAGATGGCTATAGGTATGGGCCATCAGTTCGTTGGTTTTCTTGGTGGCGGCGTACAGGCTGACTGGGTGGTCCACGGTGTCATGCTCGGAAAACGGCATTTTGGTGTTGCCGCCATACACGCTGGAGCTTGACGCGTATACCAGGTGCTGCACTTTGGCGTGGCGGCAACCTTCAAGGATATTCACAAAACCCACGATATTGCTATCGACATAGGCATGCGGGTTTTGCAGGGAATAGCGAACACCCGCTTGGGCGGCAAGGTGGATGACACGATCAAATTTTTCAGCTGCGAAAAGCAAAGCCATGCCGTGCCGATCAGCCACATCCATTTTGACAAAGCGAAAACCTGCGTGTGGTGTCAGCTGATTGAGACGGCTTTCTTTCAGGGTGACGTCGTAGTAGTCGTTGAGGTTGTCCAACCCCACCACTTCGTCCCCGCGCGCCAGAAGGCGCAACGCTGTGCTCATGCCAATGAAGCCCGCCGCTCCGGTCAATAGTATTTTCATGGTCCGAGGTTCGACACGACGTTGATTTGACTTGATCTTAACTTGGGCGTGAATCCATAAAAAAGAACTTATGAGACCGAAATCCGGACAACGCCTGGAACACGCCTTACGCAGGGCATCGGTTATCAAGCTGCTTCATATGTGGGCGTGCATGCTCCGGCCCACGAACTGCCAGTTGAACGGGTTAATGACGCCTGCCAAGTACAGCCATCCCTCGGAGGTGGCGATGTAGGGGATATGGCCCGTCTGCATCAGATGTCTAGTCTTGGGTGGGAGCGCTGACAGTGAAATGGCGTTGCAGCAATCCGTTTCGTGTGTCCGACCACAAAATAGCATTTTTTGAACCAGCCCCTTTTTCGGCCATCCACTTCAGCTCTTGTTCTCCGTATCGCCTTAAACTTGTAGCAACATCACAACCCAGGCAACAGACCATGATTCTTGTCACTGGTGGAGCCGGCTATATTGGTAGCCACACCTGCGTTGAACTGCTCAACGCGGGCTTTGATGTCACTATTTTTGACAATTTTTGCAACAGCCACCCCGAGGCAGCGGTGCGGATGAAACGCATCACCGGTAAAAAGCCGGAGATGATCCAGGGTGACGTACGCGATCGCCCTGCGCTGGTAGCAGCCCTCAGGGAAAGCAAGGCCTCTGCCGTCATCCATTTTGCGGGACTCAAGGCGGTAGGTGAGTCGGTGGACAAGCCACTGATTTATTACGACAACAATGTTGTTGGCACCGTTCGCCTGCTTGAGGCGATGCGCGAATGCGGTGTCAACACGCTTGTGTTCAGTTCTTCAGCCACAGTCTACGGCGACCCACAGCGGCTGCCGTTGACTGAAGATCACCCGCTTTCCGCCACCAATCCCTACGGACGAAGCAAGCTTGTCATTGAGGAGATGTTGTGGGATGTCTATCGAAGTGATCCTGCATGGCGGATTGGCATCCTGCGCTACTTCAACCCGGCAGGCGCACACGCCAGCGGCTTGATTGGAGAAGACCCGCAAGGCATCCCCAACAACCTCATGCCCTCTATTGCCCAGGTCGCGGCTGGACGCCGTGATTTTTTGAACGTATGGGGTAACGACTACCCTACGCCGGATGGTACCGGCGTACGTGACTACATCCATGTGGTCGATCTGGCGCTGGGTCATCTCAAAGCGCTGGAACGCCTGCRGGGCCTCCCCGGTTGTCTGACGGTTAATTTAGGCACCGGGACCGGCTACAGTGTGCTGGAAATGGTGCGCGCTTTCGAGAAGGCCAGCGGCAAGCGTGTGGCGTACCAGATCGCCGAGCGGCGGCCCGGTGACATTGCTTCTTGCTATGCGGATCCCGCCCGGGCATTTGAATTGCTGGGATGGCGCGCCGAAATGGATTTGGATGCCATGTGCGCGGACACTTGGCGCTGGCTGCGCAGCAACCCAAGAGGCTATTTGTCAAATGAAGACTAATTCTGTTCGGGACACCTTTTCTTGCTGATGAGGCCTTCGCAAGCGCCCTGACATGCGGCAATAAGCGTTGGCTGCAATGACAGGCCAGGCTCAATCCCACCACGTCGGATAAAGCTGCAGCAGTAGCGTGACAGACATGCGAAAAGCGAAGATACTGGCATTTATTGCTGGCATTTATGCGCTTGCGCTTTTTACCCCTGCTGCCGATGGCGACATTCTGTGTTGCGGGGGCGGTGCAGGGGCAAGACGTCTCGCCCGAGACGTCCGCTGACAGCAGCCTGGTTTCCAAGCTGCGCCTGGAGGCCATCGCCTACGAGCATGGCGAAGGCGTGCCGCGCAACCCTGTTCTGGCTGCAAGCCTTTACTGCAAGGCCGCACGCTTGGGCGACGCGGAGGCGCAATACAACCTGGGATGGATGCACGCCAACGGGCGCGGGGTGGAACGCAGCGACCCGCTGGCTGCTTTCTTTTTTCATGCGGCCGCGGAGCAGGGGCTCGAAGCCGCCCAGCGCATGTTGAAAGTGGTGGGCGTTCCCTCCGCCGAAGTACCCGACTGTATGCGCGATCCTGCACCGCCACCCTCTTCGCCCGGGGCGGTGGGGACGAGCGTGGACTATCGGGCGATTGCCCCACGGAAAATTTTCGATCTGGTGATGAAAATGGCGCCTCAGTATCAGGTAGAGCCGCAGCTGGCGCTGGCAATCATTGCCGCAGAATCTAACTTCAACAGTCTGGCGGTGTCACCCAAAAAGGCCCAAGGACTGATGCAACTTATCCCGCAGACCAGCGTACGCTTCAATGTGAAGGATCCCCACGACCCAGTCCAGAATATTCGGGGTGGCCTGACCTATTTGCGCTGGTTGCTGGCCTATTTTGAGGGCGATGTGGCGCTGGTGGCCGCCGCCTACAATTCGGGCGAACGCACGGTCGAGCGTTACCGGGGTGTTCCGCCGTATCTGGAAACCCGGGCCTATGTGCAACGCATACTCAAGTCGGTTGGCGCCTCGGCCCACCCGTTTGACGGCACTGTGGCCAAGCCCTCCCCCTCACTGCCGCTCATCCGCTTAGCTTGGCGCATGAAATGATGGCCTGCACCGCCTGGCTCTAGCTGCCAGCGCGGCTTCCATGTCGCGCGCCAGGTACAGCGGGCGGGGTTGCGTGCCGTTGAAGACAATTTTGTTCACCATGGGAAGGCCGACGCCATAGCTGAGCTGGCATAGGAGGTTCCCATTGACACCTGTAGGACGATATAGTCTCTTGCCAGAATCTCATTTGTTTGCGTGCAAACTAGGCAAATGGAAAAGATTAAAACCTTTCTCTTGAAACTCGCACTGCCCGCTGCATGGTCTTTGTTGTTGGCGGTTTTGGCTGCGGCTGATCCGGCGCTTGGTGCCAGCGACAACGCCTTGGCGCCAGGCACATCAGAGATGCCTGCCGAATCGCGAGCTGCTACGCTACTTAACAAGCACGCGGCACTGGCTGGGCAATTGGCTAGTAACCCCTACGGCAGGCCGCTGTTTCTGCAGTCCTCCGAGACCACCAACATGGTCAGCGGCGATGCCTACGCCGTGCTGGAATCGCCTTTTGCCACATTCAGCGCCACCTTCAAAAGCCCCAGTCACTGGTGTGAAGTGCTGATCCTGCACATCAATACCAAGTACTGCCGCGCAGGTGCAGACACCAGCCCAAGCACGCTGAAGATGAGGATCGGAAAAAAAACCGCACAGGAACTCCATGATGCTTTTGCACTTGAATTTACCTACCAGTTGGTGGCTGCCTCACCCAACTACATCGTCGCACACCTCAACGCTCCCGAAGGGCCTCTAGGCACAAGCAATTACCGTATCGAGCTTCAGGCTGTCCCTCTTGGAGAGGGCAAAACCTTCATGCATTTGCGCTACTCCTATGGGTATGGCGTGGCTGGCCGGCTGGCCATGCAGGGTTATCTGGCAACGGTGGGAAGCGGAAAGATCGGCTTTACTCAAATTAATGAGGGCCAAAAATCCCGATACGTGGGGGGCATGCGAGGCACTGTTGAGCGAAACACCATGCGCTACTACCTGGCCATCGAGGCTTTTCTCGCCTCGCTGGGCCACCCCACGGCACAGCAACTCGACAAGCGCCTGCAGTACTGGTTTGATGCCACTGAAGAGTATCGCCCGCAGTTGCATGAAGTGGATCGGGATAGTTACCTGACCATGAAAAAGGCCGAATACCAGCGTCAGAAGAGTTCTTCTTCAAGCTGATCGACATAGACATGGGGGTCTCGGGCCACCCGGCGGCACGATCAGCGGCGGAATTTCATTGGGTACATAAATTCCGGGGCCTGGCTGCGGGACGGTGGCAGCGGTGGCGGCACTCATGGAGTCCCCAGGGAAATGGGTAGAACCCGGTATCAGCGTGTGCGAGGGCCCCACTTCACCGCCCTGCGGCCGTGGCGCCAACCTGTATGCAGTGCCAGCGCAACCAAGGCACCGGCCACCGCGGCCAGCAAGGCCGACTGATACGGTTGAGCCGCCACGTACCGCCTCACTGTATCCTCGTAGTGGGACGGGAGGTTTTGATGATAGCGGTCACCAACGGTTTCAGGGACAGTTCGCGAGGCGGAAAAGTCTTCCGGTTCCACCGCGCCAGCTTCGACAAGGACAGCCTCTTCTGCCGACTGGAGCACCTCATCTTTGAGTTGCCTGGGAGCGTCTGCCGTAGCCGAAAAGGCAGAGCCGCCTGGGTTGGCGGAGTTGGTGGAGTCAGTGGAGTAAGTGGGAAAAGGCATTGAAAAATAGAATTCGAAGGGTTTCACGCCTTTTGGAATCTGGAGGAACGCTGATAGCCCTGGTTGCCCCTGCTCGCGGCCACGTCGAGGTTTTCGCTTTGGGCCACGCAGTAATCCAGCAAGGCGTCGATTTCTGTTGACTTGTCAAAGACAGCATCCACGCCCAGCTGGATACACCGCAGGCGCATTTCACGGCTTGTGTAGTTGCTGAAGACCACCATTTTTTGCAGCGTGCCCCGGGTGCGGCAAGCTTCAAGCACCCCCAGTCCACTGCCACTTTTGAGAAACACGTCAACGATGGCAAGGTCCCATTGGGCATCGTGACCCGTGAGCCAGGCGGTGCCCTCCTCTTCAGTATCTGCCGTACCCACGGTTTCAACCGGCGCGAGCTCTTCCAGCGTGCTGATCAGGTTTTCTCGAATGGTCGGGTTGTCTTCGACCAGGTAGGTTTTCATCTTCATTTTTAGGACTAAGCGCGGGCGCCCGGCGGGAATTAACCAAAGTAACCCCGCCAATCTAAGTGACGACCGGCCACTCAACTGCCGGAGTTGCCAGCGAGTGCGTGTAGGAGAAAGCGCCATTGCCGTTCGAAAGTCGATAAGCGACAGGCGAGAGGTAAAAGGCAAAAGGCCGGCCTCGCGGCCCTGCGTGGACTTGCTCGATGCAAGGCCCGAACTCCTTTTTCCAAACCCAACCGGGATGGTTGCGATGGCCTTGTCCAGTAAGCGACGTCTTACGCCAGAAAAAGACAGGCCTTACACACAACACGGATGTCCGGCTACCAACATGTGCGCTGCAGGCTTGTATGGTGTTCTGTAGGGCCTTGTGTTGCCCCCTTATGTTGACCTCAACAGGAATTGCCATGAAATCTGGAGCGGGACTTTTGAACAGCCTGGCGGCGGGAATGCTGACGGTGTGGAGAATTCACGCCAACCCTAAACAGACAGATTTTCTACATATCTTTCTGACGGTGCTTGTCTGGGCAGCAGGACTGTTCCTGATGTCGCTGCTTTTGCCCGACGATTTGGCCGAGGGCACCCAGGAGTTCATAGGCTGGTGTCTGGCCGGCACGGTTGCAACGCTGGCACTTTTGGCGAGCGTGAAGATGCTAGAAGGGCTGCTCGATTCATAAATTCCCCAACAGCGTTGTTTCTGCCTTGGCCGCACAAGGCGGTTTTCCAGGCCGCTGAGGCGGGTCTTCTTTTTTTCCTCGTTTTAATTCTCAAGCCCTAAAAATAAGGAATTTACATGCCGCCACCCAAGCGCAAAGCCGCTGGCCCCATCCGGCCCGCGGAGGGCGCCCGAGACAAGCAAACCCAGCTTGATGCTTTTACTCCCGGCACAGCCAGTGTTTTGACGACCAACCAGGGGCTACAGATTCCGGACAACCACAACTCCCTCAGGAGTGGTGTTCGCGGCCCGACCTTGCTGGAGGACTTCATCCTCCGCGAAAAAATCACGCATTTTGACCACGAACGTATTCCCGAGCGCGTCGTCCACGCCCGGGGGGCGGGTGCGCACGGCTATTTCAAGCCTTACAAGTCGATGGTGCAGTACACCCGCGCGGCCTTCTTGCAGGACCCTGCCATTGAAACACCTGTGTTTGTGAGATTTTCGACAGTGGCAGGATCCAGAGGATCGGCAGACACGGTGCGTGATGTCCGCGGATTCGCGGTCAAGTTCTACACCACCGAAGGTAACTACGACCTGGTGGGCAATAACATTCCGGTTTTCTTTATCCAGGACGCGATCAAATTTCCTGACCTTATCCACGCCGTCAAGCCCGAACCACACCATGAGATGCCGCAAGCGGCGAGTGCCCACGACACGTTCTGGGATTTCGCATCCCTGATGCCAGAGTCCACCCACATGTTGATGTGGACGATGTCAGATCGCGCATTGCCGCGCAGCTTTCGGATGATGGAAGGGTTTGGCATCCACGCCTTCCGCTTTATCAATGCCCAGGGAGATTCTCACTTTGTGAAGTTTCACTGGAAACCCAAACTCGGGGTGCACGGCCTGGTGTGGGATGAGGCGCAAAAGATTGCCGGCAAGGACCCTGACTTTCACCGTCGCGACTTGTGGGAGGCCATTGAGAGCGGTCATTTTCCCGAGTGGGAGTTGGGTGTTCAGATCGTGAACGAAGGCCAGGAGACCGAGCTTGGCTTTGACATCCTGGACGCCACCAAACTTATTCCGGAGGAGCAGGTTCCCGTCCAGATCATCGGCAAGCTGGTGCTCAACCGCAATCCGGATAATTTTTTCGCGGAAACCGAGCAAGTAGCATTTCACCCGGGCCACCTTGTACCGGGTATTGATTTTTCAAACGACCCCCTTTTGCAGGGACGGCTCTTCTCGTACACCGATACCCAGCTGTCCAGATTGGGTGGTGCCAACTTCCATGAAATTCCCATCAACCGGAGCGTGTGCCCGATGCATAACTTCCAGCGGGATGGAATGCACCGCCAGACCATCAGCAAGGGACGCGTGGCTTACGAGCCCAATACACTGGGCAGTGGCGCGGAATACCGGGTGGATGGCGCTGCGCAAGGTTTCCAGTCCTACCCCGAACAGCTGGGGTCACCTAAAATCCGCCAGCGCAGCCCCTCGTTTGACGATCATTTCTCGCAGGCCACCCTGTTTTGGAACAGCCAGAGCGTTGCCGAGAAAGACCATATCGTCGCAGCGTTCAGGTTTGAGCTGTCCAAAGTGGACGTGCCTGAAATCCGGCAGCGCATCGTGGACAACCTGGCGCATGTGGACCTGAAACTTGCCAGCCGGATTGCCGCGCCATTGGGCATCGCCGCCCCGGACCCCAAAGCCGCGGCGGGCCGGCTAGGCTTTCGGGATTATCGAATCACCAACAAGGTCGATGAAGATCCCGCCTTGCGCATGGCCGGAAGGCCTGGCGGCGGGGTGAAGACCCGCAAGGTGGCCATTTTGGTGGCGGATGGCGTCGAGGCCGCCACCGTCAGGCGCATCCAGCACGATTTGACGGAAGCAGGCGCCTTGTGCAAACTGGTTGCACCGCACTTGGGCACGGTAAGCACCGCCAGCGGCCGTCAGCTAGCGGTCGACCATACCTTTGCGAATATGCCGTCCGTCATGTTTGATGCCGTTCTGATCCCCGGTGGTGCGTCCAGCGCCGCAGCATTGAGCGGGCTTGGCGAGGCGGTTCACTTTGTGCTGGAGGCTTACAAACACTGCAAAACCATTTGCGCGGTGAACGATGGGGTGCAGTTGCTCGGCACGCTGGGTTTCGGCCACGGGAAAAATCTCGAGTTGATAACAGTGCCCACGGCCGGTGTTCTGATTGCCGATGGGCGCAAGGTGCTGGATGGACAGGTGTCGCAAGACTTCATGGCCGCCATCGCATTGCACCGCCATTGGGATCGCCTCAACGTCGACGCCATTCCGGCTTGACGCTTGACACCCGGTAATGGGGACTCGATATGGTGTCCTCCGCACAGCGAGCCTCGAGCCTCGGGGATCAGGGGGACAACGTCAACTGGTGTGCAAATCCCGCCGGGTTCATTTGCAAAGGCCGGTACTCTACCTGCGCCCAGCTGTCACGCATGTCGCGATAACGGCTTGAAAACACCAGCCCGCTCTGGCCGGTCTGGTAGATAAATCGGGAATTTTCCAGATCTGCCAGGTCGTACACGGTCCGCAGCGACGCGGCCTGCCGGTTGGCAAAAGGCGTTTTGTCTCCGTTGGGCCAGTACTGGCCCACATTGACCGTGAAGGTATCGCCACCCGTGGGAGCCCGGACATCGAAAAACGGCGCCAGCCATGGAACATTGCCAAAGGGCTTGTGCGCCGACAGCGCGTAGTGCGCCCTGCCCCACGCCCACTGGCTGACGTCGTCACCATAGGCGGCCTGCAGGCGCGTGAGGGCCCGGTCCAGCGCGGCGGCGGATTGCGCCGTGCATCCTGCGCTGCCGCACCAGCTGGCGTCATTGCTTTCCAGAATGTTCTCGAGGGTGCTTCTGAAATGGCGTTTGCCATAGAGCGCTGCGAATGTCCTCTCGCCGAGTCTTGCGCCAATGACGCCCCGCGTGAGTTCGTCCGCCCACGCCGCAAAAATGAGCGGCGCCGCCCTGTCAGCCTGCATGATGCCGTCAAAGCCTTCCATGACGCGCCGGGCGGCACCGGCCAATGGGTGCGCGGAAGATTGCGACAGTGCTTTTTGTATGAAGGGCAGTAGCCGAACCGTGGCTGCCGACATTTGGTCGCCCTGTATTTTCTGCATCGAATCCACGTCGTGTGTTGGCTTGGCGGCCAGCAACTGCTCAATGCGGTCATAGCGGTAGGGAACGGTCCAATCCTGCCCCATGAAGATGGGGTAGCCTGGCGGGGTGATGCGCTGGTTGGCCGTAGACCACCAGCCTTTGGCGGCAATGGCGGCATGGTTTGTTTGAGGTGTTTGCGCGTAAGGCACCCAGCCGGCCCAGTCGTAACGGGCGTCCCATCCTGGTGAAGGCGCTATTCCCAGAATGTCGTTGTCGGGCTTGCGCAGCGGTATCTTGCCGACAGCCTTGAAGGCCGTACGGCCTGCCATATCGGCCGCCACAACGTTTTGCATGGGGGAGTGATAGGCCGAATACGCCGCAATCAGATCATCAACCGACTGCGCCCGATTTGCCCGCAGTCCCGCGAGTACGGTCTGATTGTCTGCGTCGAGGGCGCTCCAGCGCAGTGCAATCACGTATTTTCGGGTGTCCACAAGATCGGCATGCGACTTTTGAACATCGCTGAGCACGGGACCGTGACGGCTTTCTCGCACCCTCAAGCGCAGATCCGGTTCTCCTTTGACCAGGATGGTTTCCTCATGGACGGTGAAGTCCTCCCAGCGCGTCCCACTGCCGGTATCGCCCGTCCCCGGCACCCTGTATTGCCGGGGATTGGCAGGGTTGAGCTGCTCGAGGTACAAATCCTGTACGTCTGGCGCGGTGTTGGTAAAGCCCCAGGCCACCTCGCCGGTGCGGCCCAGCACCACGAACGGCAAGCCTGGCAAGGTCGCACCCACGACGTCCATACCGGCGGTGGCCTGGCTGTCCGGTGCCTGCAGCCGCGCGAAGTACCAGGTGGCCGGCGCCGACAATCCCAAATGGGGATCATTGGCGAGCAGCGGCTTGCCGCTGCTGCTGTGCTTGCCTGCCACCACCCAGTTGTTGGACCCCTTGCCATCGACCTGGCCCAGCGACTCCATCCAGTCACCGATGCCTGGCGACAGGGCGAATATCTTTTTTGCGGCGAGTCCAGTATCAAAAAAAGTACCAACTTCCGACGTACGAACAGCTGGAGCTATTATTTTAGGAGCATCCGCCGAGCCCGTCCGGTACACCCCCAACCCGGCGTACAGCCTGGAGAGGTCGACCCGGGAGGCCGGTTTCTCGCCGGGATAAGGTGGGAACAACTCCCACAGCTGGCGGGTGTCCAACACCCTGGCGGCAGCCAGACGTGCAAATTCGGTTCCCCAGTTGCCACCCAGGTCGAGGGCCATCATCAGCGACCAGCCCAGGCTGTCTACCGGCGACCAGGCCTTGCCGGAGGCACCACCAGGCTGGACCCCCAGCATGTGGAATTCGGGTGAGAGTGCCTGCGATGAACTCGCATAAAAAGCATTGACGCCATCGCTGTAGGACTGCAGCGCCACCCGCCCCTCTTCCGGCAGGCTTTGCCATTGCCGCGCCGCGGCTCGCACAATCCCCAGTGTGCGCATCAGCTTGTCGGTGTCCACAGTTGACGGGCCAAACACTTCTGACAACTCGCCATGCATCAGCCGGCGGTTGAACTCCATTTGCCAGCCTCGCTCCTGCGCATGTACATAGCCCAACGAGAACCACACGTCATGCGGCGACTGGGCCCGTATGTGCGTTACATCGGCTTGGTCTCGCGCCACGGTCACCCGGCTGCGCAGGCCAGGGACCTGCAACTCGCCATCCAGATCAGGAAAAGCCCGGTAGACATAAAAGCCTGCGGCAGCAAGGAGCAGTACAAGCGCCACCACCAGTAACCGGGCCAACGCCGCAAAAACAAGTTTGAACCAGATCAAGGTTGGTGCCCGCTGAAGGATAAGGTGTTGTCGCCGGCAGTCCCAAGCCTCGTTGGCGGCCAGGGGGCCAAGGTCTGGATTCGATATCCCGAGGATACGCCGGACGCCCGGCCCGGCGCGCAGATCCGATGGTCTTTAAGCCCCCGGCTGATCGGCAGAGAATTTGAAACGGACAGAAGGAATCGTGGCATCCTCGAAAGACGCACCCAACGCAATTTCGCCGTCGACCAGCAACGCACATTCCTGCCGGCGCAGGGACACGGCAGCCGCGCTGTCGGTGAACCGTACCCAGGTTCCGTAACTGCTGAAATCCTCAAGATAAAACTTGCCGGCCCGCCACTCGATTTTGGCGTGCATGCGGGACACCCGCGGATCCGGCACGACAAATTGCGCCTCAAGATCGCGGCCGATAAAAATTGGCAACTGTGTCGAGCTAAAAGTTGAATTCGCCTGCCTCCAGGACAGTTCGATGGCACCCGCGGGCGCCACCGGCTCGGCAACATGAGGTGGACCCAGATTGTCTGCCACGGTAAAAAACTCGGACAGCAATTCGTTTTGCCATTCGATCCGATGCACCGTGCAAGCCTGGCTGCGTCCCCGGATCTCCATGGCGCCCAGGTTACGGGACCGCACGGTGCTGCCCGGCGCCAGCTGGCTGATCACCGTCTCGGTGGCAAAAATCTGGCCCGGCCCGGACAAATCACTGAGCCGGGAGGCCACATTGACCGCATCGCCAAAGCAGTCGCCGTCCTGCTCCACGATTTCGCCGTGTGCCATGCCAACCTGCAGCCGCATTTTGAGCAGTTCAGGCCAGTTACGAATGCGTTCCCGGTGCACTCGCTGCAGTTCTGTGACGGCCTCAATGGCGTCATTGTTCTCGGGAAACACAATGAGCACGCCATCGCCGAGGTATTTCACGACGCGCCCACTGTGGGCATTACAGACCTTGCCGATCCAGTGAGTCAGGCGCGTAATGGCGCGGGTAGCTTTTTCATTACCCAGTGATTCGAAAACTCCAGTGCTTCCTGCGAGATCGGCAAAAACGACGGTGACTTCTGCCATAGTTATTTTTGGTATTTTGTAGTTGTTTTGGGTTACTCAATCATACGCACACAGCTTGAAATTACAAATAGGCACAACTGAAAGCAACCGTCTTGCCGTTACATCAGCTTGTACCAGATTTGAATTGCAGCGCCTTGAATTCCAGAAACTCCTCAAACCCATAGACGCCATTCTCCCGCCCATTGCCCGACTGCTTGTAACCTCCAAAAGGCGCACTGCCATTGAAGGGGCCGCCATTGATATCCACCTGGCCGGTGCGAATACGGCGGGCCACTTTCATGGCATGTTCGTCGTTACCACTCCAGACGGCGCCCCCGAGGCCGTAGATGGTGCTGTTGGCTATCGCCACGGCCTCTTCCTCATCTTGATAAGGAATGACAACCAGCACGGGGCCAAATATCTCTTCCCGCGCCAGTGTGTCGGTGGCCTTGATGCCCAAAATGGTGGGCTGCACAAAATAGCCCTTGTCCATTGCAGGCGCTTCGGCGCCACCGGCAATCACCTCGGCACCTTCTTCGATACCGGTGCGGATAAACGCGAGCACGCGGTCGCGTTGCGCCGCGCTGACCAAGGGCCCCAATTTGCTGGTGCCATCCAGGCTGGGACCAATATTGAACCTGGCGATGGCCGCTTGCGCCAGTGCCTTCGCTTCATCATAACGATGGGCCGGCACGAGCATGCGGGTATGAGCCGAGCAGGTCTGGCCACTGTTGAGCATGCAGGCTGACACCGTGCCTTTGACGGCGGCTTCCAGATTGGCATCGTCCAGTATGACGCTCGCCGACTTGCCACCCAGCTCCAGCGCCACGCGTTTGACAGTCTGGCTGGCCAGCTCGCTCACCCGCTTGCCGGCGCGGGTCGAGCCGGTGAAGCTCACCATGTCGACTTCAGGATGTGTGGCCAGCACCTCACCCACGACCGGCCCCATGCCATTGACCAGATTAAAAACACCGGGCGGCAGGCCGGCTTCGTGAATGATCTCGGCCAGGATCATGGCATTGACAGGTGCAATTTCGCTGGGTTTGAGCACCACGGTGCAACCGGCCGCCATGGCCGGGGCAATCTTGAGCGTGATCTGGCTGAGCGGGAAATTCCACGGCGTGATGCAGCCCACGACGCCCACTGCTTCGCGCACGACGAGGGAGTTGCCGACTTTCTTCTCCCACTCAAAGCTGCGCGCGACTCTGGCAAAGTTGCCCCAATGCCAGGCCGGGCCACCGACTTGCACAGCCCGCGCCATTTTCAGCGGCATGCCCACTTCGCGGGCAATGGCGAGCGCCAGGTCTTCCGTGCGCGCCTTGACGCCGGCCGCGACCTTGTCGAGGTAAGCCGCGCGGGCTTCCACCGGCAGCGTGGACCAGCCGTCAAAAGCGGCACGTGCCGCCAGCACGGCAGCTTCAGCTTCGGCGGCGGTGCCGCTGGGCACCGTCGCCATCAGGGCTTCGGTGCTCGAGTCGTACACCGGCAGGGTTTCCGAAGACCTGGCGGTGACCCACTGGCCGTTGATGTAGTGGGCTGGATAGGCAATCATGGGCATGGTCATGTCGGTCTTGAACGGCGGGGAAATGCAGAGGAAATTCAGGGGAAATGTGGGGAAATGTAATTAAGCGGACGGGGGAACTTTTAGTTACGCGCGGGGTACGGCTGTAGTGCTAAAGAGTTAGATAGTGTTTAAAACCAGAATCGACTTGACATTTGGTTACTAACTCCTTGATTCATTTGTTGTTTTGCATAACCATTTCGCGCGAAAAAACTTGCGCTAAAGCTGTAGCGCTCTTAATCTACCAGAACAAGTGATCAGACGTGAACGTAGGCACAACCCGGATAACCCGGCAGAAAGTTTCGAACTCCATGGATTGGTTAAAAACCCATTTGAAAAGCAGTTTGATGGTCTTGCTCGGCTCTGGCGAGGTTTCACCGTCTCTGCTGGAAGACCGTACCGAGGATATTCGCCAGTTCATTCTGGATGAGCTGGGTGATTTCGGCGAGCAACACTATCCCAAAATTACACGCCGAATACGGTATGCCCAGGATCCGCAGGGCCTGTGGTACGCGCGCGGTGACGTGATGGCTGTGCTGGCCGCCATCCACGGAGAAACCATTGCGCGCGAAAAAATCAATCGTATCAACGACAAATTCAAAGGCCTGTTGCCGCGCGGCCTGAGTTCACGGCCGAGCTCCCTCACTGCCTGACACCTGACACCATCAACCAGCCTTGTGCTGGTTTATTTTTGGGTATTTTGGGGTTTTCTCGCGGGTAGCATGGCCTCAGTGGCGGTTGACCACCAACCTCATCAATCTAATGCTGGTGGCCCCACAACAAAAATGCATCCCTGTCCTCAACAGCCAGCGTGGTTTTACAACCCACTGGCAGCAGCACTTTGGTCGCCACGTGGCCAAACGGCAATCCGGTCAGCACCGGCGCCTTGATCTGGCTCTGTAGCCAGGCTGCCACCGAAGGTAATTTGAAACCCTTGTCATGCGGCACCAGCCTGTAATTGGTGAACTGCCCAAAAATGACCGCCTTTTGCTGTGCCAGCACACCCGCATACAGCAGTTGCGTGAACATGCGCTCCACCCGGTAGGGATGTTCGCCAACATCTTCGACAAACAAAATACCGCCCTTGACGATGGGCAGATAGGGCGTTCCCACCAATGACGACAAAATCGCCAGGTTGCCTCCCCACAGCACGGCATTCTTGATGCTGAATTGAGTTTCAGCCCCCTTCAAACCCGGGTTGTCGGCTATTGAATTCATGGCGGATTTCGGGAGTTGCCAGCCGGTGCCCTCGCCCTGACCCGTGATCAGGTCGTCAAAACAGGCTTCCATGATGTCGTCGGGAGGGACTTCGGTACCAAAGTCTTCGCCCAGCGCCGGCCCCGCCCAGGTGACCGCGCCGGTTTTGGCCAGCACAGCCGACTGAAACGCCGTGAAGTCACTGAGGCCCACAAATTGCGTGCCCTTGTCGATGGCCTTGGCCACAGCCTTGTAGTTGATGCCCGGCAGGATGCGCGTAAGGCCGTAGCCGCCACGGGTAATGAGGGCCACATCGGCGCCGCTGGCAGCCGCGCGGTGGATGGCCGCCAGCCGGGTTTCGTCATCGCCGGCAAAACGCTGGTGCCTGGCCAGCGCAGCCTCGTCAATTTCAACCTCGTGGCCCAGCGCCGTCAGGCGCCGCACGCCGCGTTTGAAGCTCGCTTTGTCCCGCACGGCGCTGGAAGGCGAGTAAATGTAGATATGTTTTTTCACAGGCAGGAGTATCCCATTGCTGATCTGCATCCATGCGGGGTTTCAGGTCACCGTTTGAAGAAGCCGACCGCATGCCTGGCAATTGGCTCACCGTGCTCCTGCACGAAATGCCCAGCCTGCTCCAGCACCATGGGTGCGTCGCAGCCGCGAATAATGCCTTGCAACGCCTGCATGACCGGCAGGCCGAGGACTGGGTCCTGGGCGCCGACAGCCATGAAGGTCTGCCCCGTCCAGCGGTTCTGCCAAAACTCGCGCGCCTCCCTGGAGATGGCTGCGCCATCGGCGTCTTCGGATTCCGGCACCATCAGCGGAAAGGCGCGCAAGGCGGCACGATGGCCTTTATCCGGGAAGGGGGTGTTGTAGGCCGCGCATTCTTCAGGACTCATCTGCGGGTTGCCACGGGCAAACAGGCGAGCCACATCGAAGTCCGGGTTTTTGGCACACATCTCGCGCCAGGCTCTGAAACCAGGTGACAGCGGCACATCACCGGTAGCCAGCATGGTGTTCATGACCAGCAGGCCCTTGTAGCGCAACGGAGCAACCATTGGCAATGTCAGGCCAAGCAACCCGCCCCAGTCCTGTAAGACGAGCACGACGTTTTGCAGGTCTAGCCGATCCACCAGTTCCAGGAGGATCTGGCGATGGACGCCAAAGCTGTGAAAGCTGTCTTTCTTGGGTTTGTCGCTTTTGCCAAAACCGATCAGGTCAGGCGCGACCACCCTATGGCCTGCCTGCAAAAAGACCGGGATCATTTTCCGGTACAGGTAGCTCCAGGCGGGATTGCCGTGCAAGCACAAATAGGTCAAGCCCCCCGGGCCGCCCTCGCCTTCGTCAAGGTAGTGCATGCGCAGCCCGTCCAGCGCCGGCAGGTCGCTGACATAGCGGGGCGGCCACGGATAGCCCGGCAAATCATCGAAAGCCGCATCGGGCGTGCGCAGCGCATCGTCACGCAGTGGATGATTCAACCGGGACTCTTCGCGCTTGTCGGCCCGGCGCCGGCGAAAAAACGCCTGCAGCAACTCGCCGCATTCCCCCGCCAATACGCCACCTTGCCACCCGGTTTGATGGTTCAGCCGGGATTCTGCAAACAGGTTGATGACCGAGCCTGCCGCACCAGTTTTGGGGTCGGTCGCGCCGAACACCACGCGCTGGAGCCGGGCGTGCAGCATCGCGCCGCTGCACATGGCGCAGGGCTCCAGCGTGACAAACAGTTCGCACTCATCCAGCCGGTAGTTGCCCAACGCCTGCGCTGCCGCGCGCAGGGCGATGATCTCGGCATGTGCCGTCGGGTCATTCGCGTCAACCGGCGCGTTGCGACCCGTGGCAATGACCTCGCCATGTCGCACCACCACAGCACCCACCGGCACTTCCCCCACCGCCGCGGCTTCACGGGCCTGCGCCAGCGCGAGTTGCATAAAGAAGGCGTCATCCATGATTGCTATGATTTTAATAGCTGCATGAGCCTGTCCTGCGTGGGCAGGTCATGTTTTTTAACTGCTTACTTGTCATCGGGCATGGGGCGGGCCTGCTGCAGGGTGCCCTCCACCGTTTGCAGGACCTGCTGCTGGATCTGCTGGCTCTGCGCCTGGGGTGTCGCACCCGGAGGTGGCACCGGCACGGACGCCATTGGGTCAATAGCCATCGGCGACTGTGCTCTGGTGGGGGCGGCCGACAAGCCGCTCATCTGCTTTTTCGCCAGCAATCCGACCGTAGCCAGCACGATCACCAGGCTCAAAATTCCAAGGGCAATACGCATTTCAATCTTTCAGGGGCTGGAGGGTGTCGGCGTTCATACCCAGCTGATCCATCCAGCGGGCCAGGGCCCGCTCATTTTCATTGCCAGAGGCATAGATCGCTTTCATCGCGGCATGCGCTTCGGGCCTGTGCTGGTTGATTTTCAGCTTGCACTGCACGTCGGTCACCTGCAGCTCGAACGCCACAATACCGGCCAGCATTTTCTGGGCAAACTCGTCACCCAGGCCGCGCCACTGTTCGGCATAAGGCGGCTCATGGTCACCGATCAGCTTTTTTAGCAGGCGGTCTTTGCCCTCGGGCTCTTCAATCAGGCTTGACTGGACGGTGCAGTGCACGGCGAGGTAGTTCCAGGTCGGTACACGCGCCAGGTCGGGGTAGACCTTGGGCGACATGTATGCGTGCGGACCGAGAAACGTTGCCACAGCCTGCGGGCGGGCCTGCAGGTAACGCCAATGCTGATTCGGCTTGGCCACATGGCCCAGCAACACCAACTGGCCGTTTCGCTCTTCCAGATGCAGCGGCAAATGGGTGACGTAAGGAAGACCCGTGTCATCCACGCTGATCAGGCTGGCGAAGGGATGGTCCTTGATCAGCGCCGCGGCCTGCGCGCGGTCGCCCTTGAATTGGGGGGACAAGTACATGTCCCAAAGCATAGGCGAAAAATGGCAGCGTGGCTTGTCACACCGAGAAGGCCTGAACCTTGGCTCATCCCTCCGGTGGGGAGCTCTTGCCTGTGATCCGTCAGCCGTGCAACGGCCAGCGTGCGAGGGCCACATGCCGGGTTTTACCGAGCAGGCTGTGCACGAGGACGAACTCGCGCGCGGTCCAGTTGATCGTCTCGACGGCCTGCTCGGCGACACAGTGGTCATCGTAAAGCAAGGTCACGTGTGGCGTGTAACCCGGTTTGGCCCAGCGCCCGAGCCCGGCCTTGTTCATTGCCATCCCCAGCGCCTGCTGGAATTCCATCAATGCGGCGAGGCCATCGCCCCCGCGCAACACGAAGGGCCGGTTGCGCGGGGCGCTGGAGAAGCTCGCCGTGCGGTCGAACGCGACCTCGAACGGCGCCATGCTGGTGACGGCCGTTGCCGCTTTGTCCGCCATGGCGACGACGTCACGCGGCACACCCAGGTAATCGCCAAGGTGATGCAAGGTGACATGGAAACGCTCCGGCGCGAGCGGCCGGCCATGTAATTCATGCTCGCCGCGCAGCTGCTGCGCAAGCTGTGCGATGCGCGCGGAGGCGTTCGCGTCGGGGAAGATGGCAAAGAACAGCCTGTCCGTCGGCTGCTGCGGCACGGCATCGAACCCCGGTAATGACGATTGCTCGGGCATGGGGTCAGCCCTTTATTCCCACTCGATCGTTGCGGGCGGCTTGCTGCTCACGTCGTAAGTGACGCGATTGATGCCGCGCACTTCATTGATGATGCGGCTGGAGACCTTTTTGAGCAAGGCGTAAGGCAGTTCCGCCCAGTCGGCTGTCATGAAGTCGCTGGTCTGCACAGCGCGCAGCGCCACCACATAGTCGTAAGTGCGGCCGTCGCCCATCACGCCCACGCTTTTCACCGGCAAGAAGACGGTAAAGGCCTGGCTGGTCAGGTCGTACCAGGTCTTGCCGGACTCGGCATCCTTGAAGTTGCGCAGTTCTTCGATAAAGATGGCATCGGCCCGGCGCAGCAGGTCAGCGTACTCTTTTTTGACTTCGCCCAGAATGCGCACACCGAGGCCCGGCCCGGGGAAAGGATGGCGATACACCATGTCGTGCGGCAGGCCCAAGGCCACGCCCAGCTCACGCACTTCGTCCTTGAACAGCTCACGCAGCGGCTCGAGCAGCTTCAGGCCCAGCTGCTCGGGCAGGCCACCGACGTTGTGGTGGCTTTTGATGGTGACGGCTTTTTTGCTCTTGGCGCCGCCGGACTCGATCACATCGGGGTAAATCGTGCCCTGAGCCAGCCATTTGGCACCTTTGTGCCCGCCGTCGCCGGCCTTGAGCCTGGCCGCCTCGGCCTTGAACACTTCGACAAACTCGCGGCCGATGATCTTGCGCTTGGCCTCCGGCTCGCTGACACCGGCGAGATGCCCCAGAAACTGGTCGCTGGCATCCACCCGGATGACCCTGGCGTGCAGCTTGCCGACAAACATGTCCATGACCATGTCGCCCTCGTTCAGCCGCAGCAGGCCGTGGTCGACAAAGACACAGGTCAGCTGGTCGCCGATGGCGCGGTGAATCAGGGCCGCCGCGACGGATGAGTCGACGCCGCCCGACAGGCCGAGGATGACTTCCTCATCGCCGACCTGCTGGCGGATCTTCTCGACGGCTTCGCTGATGTAGTCGCCCATGACCCAGTCCTGCCGGGTGCCGCAGATGTCGAGCACAAAGCGCTTGAGGATGGCATTACCCTGCTTGGTATGCGTGACTTCGGGGTGGAACTGCACTGCGTAGAAACGGCGGTCTTCATCGGCCATGCCGGCGATCGGGCATGAATCGGTGGAAGCCATGAGCTTGAAGCCTGACGGCATTTCGGTGACCTTGTCGCCGTGGCTCATCCAGACGTCGAGCATGCCCTGGCCTTCGGGCGTGGTGTAGTCGGCGATGTCCTTGAGCAGCGCCGTGTGGCCGCGAGCCCGCACGTCAGCCGAGCCGAATTCGCGCTTGTGCCCGCCTTCGACCTTGCCGCCCAGCTGGTGCGCCATGGCCTGCATGCCGTAGCAAATGCCCAGCACGGGGATGCCCAGCTCGAAGACCGACTGGGGCGCCTTGTCGGTGGTTTCTTCGTAGATGCTGGCATGGCTGCCAGAGAGGATCACGCCTTTGAGCGCGCCGTCTTTGGCGTAGTTACGGACCCATTCGTCGCTGACGTCGCAAGGGTGGACTTCACAGAACACATGAGCGTCGCGTACACGGCGGGCAATCAGCTGGGTGACCTGGGAGCCGAAATCGAGGATGAGGATTTTCTGGTGTTGCATTTGATTGAGTCAGTTGCTACGGACAAGGGCAAACCTGGGGAAACGTGAAAGCCAACTGCGGCCGCCGCGCCGGGCCGCCCCAAGCAAGGCCAGCCCCCTCGGGGGGCAGAGAGCTACACGAAGTGAGCGAACGTGGGGGTCACATCAATCGGCCCGATAGTTCGGCGCTTCCTTGGTGATCTGCACGTCGTGGACATGGCTCTCGCGAATGCCCGCGGAGGTGATTTCCACAAATTCGGCCTTGTTGCGCATGTCGTCAATGGTGGCGCAGCCGCAGTAGCCCATGCTGGCACGCAGGCCACCGGCCATCTGGAAAACGATGGCGACCATGGAGCCTTTGTAAGGCACGCGGCCTTCGATGCCCTCGGGCACCAGCTTGTCGGCATTGGGGTTGCCTGTGCTGGATTCCTGGAAATAGCGGTCCGCACTGCCCTGCTGCATGGCTCCAATGCTGCCCATGCCGCGGTAGCTCTTGTAGCTGCGCCCCTGGTACAGGATGACTTCGCCCGGCGCCTCTTCGGTACCTGCGAACATGCCGCCCATCATGACGGTATTGGCGCCCGCGGCAATGGCTTTGGCGATGTCGCCGCTGTAGCGGATGCCGCCATCCCCAATCAGGGGAACGCCGGTGCCCCGCAAGGCCATTGCCACGTTGTCGATTGCCATGATCTGCGGCACCCCGACACCGGCAACGATGCGGGTGGTACAGATGCTGCCGGGGCCAATACCCACCTTGACGCCATCCGCACCGGCTTCTGCCAGCGCCAGCGCGGCGGCGCCGGTGGCGATATTGCCGCCAATGACATCAACCTGGGGGTAGTTCCGCTTGACCCAGCGCACGCGGTCGATCACGCCCTTGCTATGCCCATGGGCGGTATCCACCACGATGGCGTCCACCCCAGCCTTGACCAGCGCTTCAACGCGCTCTTCGGTGCCCTCACCCACCCCGACGGCGGCGCCCACGCGCAACTGGCCATGCGCATCGCGCGCGGCATTGGGGAAAGTGGTTTGTTTGGTGATGTCCTTGACGGTAATCAGGCCCTTGAGCTCGAAGTTGTCATTGACCAGCAGCACGCGCTCCAGGCGGTGCTTGTTCAAAAGCGCCTTGGCATCGGCCAGCGAGGCGGTTTCGGAGATGGTGATCAGGCGCTCGCGCGGCGTCATGATGGTGCTGACCGGCACATCCATACGGGATTCGAAGCGCATGTCGCGCCCCGTCACAATGCCGACAACCCTGCCGCCATCGATCACGGGGAAGCCGGAAATGCCGAGCTGCTCGCTCAGGGCCATGACCTGCCGTACGGTGTGGGTTGGGGTGATGACCACCGGGTCACGTAGCACACCGCTCTCGTAGCGCTTGACTTTTGCCACTTCTGCGGCCTGCTGCTGGGGCGTCAGGTTTTTATGGACGATGCCGATGCCGCCCTCCTGCGCGATGGCAATGGCTAGCCGGGCTTCGGTGACCGTGTCCATGGCCGCCGACACGAGCGGCAGGTTCAGGCGGATGTTGCGGGAGAACTGGGTGGAAAGTGAAGTGTCCTTGGGCAGGACCTGGGAGAACGCTGGCACCAACAATACGTCGTCGAAGGTGAGCGCTTTGCCGAGTAGGCGCATAGGGATAGCTCCAAAAACACGATTGTACCCTTGTCCCAAAAGCCCTCGGTACTAACCCTTGTGCCCATTTTTTGCCCAAGTTGCAAAAATACAGCATGCTTGGCAAACATGTGGAAACCGCACCCGGCAGCGCTACACTGACCGGATGGACTTCAAACTTGCTTCAAAAACCCTGATTTTGGCGCTTGCCGGCGCATCATTTGCGCTCACGGCGGCGGCCCAATGGCAATGGATCGACAAGGACGGCCGCAAAGTCTTTAGCGACCGCTCGCCGCCAGCCGACATCAAGGAAAAAGATATTTTGAAACGGCCTGGCAGCAGCACGCGAATGGCCGCCACAACAGTCCCTGCCCCCGCGGCCGAGGCGGCCGTGTCGCCCGCTGCGGCAGCGTCGGCAGCAGGCAAGGCCGGCGCACCCCAGCTGTCAGGCAAGGATGCTCAGCTGGAGGCCAGGAGAAAGCAGGCGGAAGACGAACAAGCCGCCAAAAAGAAGGCTGAAGAAGAGAAACTCGCCAAGGTCAAGGCTGAAAACTGCGATCGGGCCAAGCGTGGCCTTGTTACCTTCGATTCAGGTGTCCGGGTATCCATCACCAATGCAAAAGGTGAACGGGAATTCATGGATGACAAGGCCCGCGCTGCTGAGACCAAACGGCTGCAGGACATCACTGCTGCCGATTGCAAATAAGGCGAAGTTTATGGACCTGCGGGCCAAGCGCGGTAAACACATGCCATCCCCGCAAGAATCCTCCTGTCGGGATCACATTTTCCCCCGTCAGTAACCTGCTTTACCGCCAGTGCGGGTTTTGACAAACAGGCCCGCCGTCCTGGCCCCCTGCCGTTTAAACCGCTCGCGCCGTGCCACTTTGGGATCTACCTGCAGACCGCGGTAGATTTCCAGCCGGTCTGAGTCGCGCAAGGTGTGGCCCAGGCTGGTTTTTCGACCCCAGATCCCCAGCACGAGGCGGACATTCCGCAGCGATGGAAATTCTTCAAAAATGCCGCAGGCCGCCAGCGCCTGCGCTACGGTGGTGCCCGTCGCAAGCTCAAGAACCCATTCGCGGACCTGCCGGGGGCCAGGTGAATAAACAAGCCAGATTTTCATGCCATTCTTGACGCCCACTCGGCCCGTCACGTCAGGTCGCGCCACGCAATGGTTCAGACCTCACCGTAGACATCGGCAGCCCGTTTGACAAAAGCGTCCACCAAGCTGCCGGCAATCTTGTCGAATACCGGGCCCACCAGCGCCGCCAGCGCGGCATTGTCAAAGTCGTAGCGCAAGGTGAAATCGACTTTGCAGGCACGCTGGCTGCCGTTACCCAGCGGGTGAAAGTCCCAATGGCCATCCAGTTTTGAAAAAGGCCCGTCTACCAGCTTGAGGCTGACCTTGCGGTCTTTTTCGTGGGTATTGCGCGTCGTGAAGCTCTGCGACAGGCCGGCGATGGAAATGCCCACCTTGGCGGTCATGCCGTCCTCGGTTTCATCAAGTACCGCGGCCTGGTCGCACCAGGGCAAAAACCGGGGATAGCTGGCGACGTCGGTGACCAATGCAAACATTTCGGCTGCGCTGTACCAGATCAGAACGGACTTGTGAACAGTTTTCATACAATCAAAGGCTGGGCGCAATTGTATTAGCCGATGGCGCCCCTACCTTTTTAGCCATGGCCACCAAAGAAGCACCCTCCTCCAAAAAAACAGCCGCGGCGTCATCCTCCGGAAAGTCCGACTCCAAAGCGTCCGCCAAGGCAGCAGCGGCCGCAGTGCGTATTGCCGACAACAAGAAAGCTATTTTCAACTACCACATCGAAGAGCGCTTTGAGGCCGGCATGGTGCTCGAAGGCTGGGAGGTGAAGTCTGTGCGCGAGGGCAAGGTGCAGCTCACCGATGGCTATGTGGTGATTCGCGGCGGGGAGCTCTTCATCATCGGCTGCCAGATCAACCCGCTGGGGACGGCATCCACCCATGTTCGCCCCGATTCAGTGCGGACCAAAAAGCTGCTGATGCACAAGGACGAGATTCGCCGTCTGGTCGGCAAGGTCGAACAGAAAGGCTTCACCCTGGTACCGCTGAACATGCACTGGAAAGCGGGCAAGGTGAAGTGCGAGATCGGCCTGGCCAAGGGCAAGGGCGAGCACGACAAGCGGGACACCATCAAGGACCGCGAAGGCAAGCGCGAGGTGGAGCGCGCGATGAAGTCCAGAAGCCGATAAGCGGTCAGTGCCGGGTAAATAAGTCTTGGTCAGGCTGCTGCTTCCTGACAAGCTATTTGGTAGCAAATGGCAGAAAATTTGGCGGCAAGCAGGAGCAACGCGGCCATGTGGCGATTCATCTTCAACACGCGTGGCCTGCAGCAATTTGAAATCTGGAAATTTGAAATCTGAAAATGCGGGATACAAAAATATCCCGCATTCACTTATGGCACCCGATGTGACACCCGGTTTGGCACCTGGGTCATAGAGTGGAGCATTGCTGCAAAGAGGCACGGAAAATTCTTGCGAAAGTTCCTGTGATTTCATCTGGACTGACCTGATTGGTCGTGTCTGTCAGCACCACGTTCGTGTATTTGACGCAGGCTAACACCATGTCCTGGCCAGAGGGGCAGGAGAACGTTCCAGATGACGGAGGGCCAGCCAGAAGACTGCCTTGGACGCGTCCATTTTTGGCCTTGAATGTGCCCTCTGCAACATCCAGGGCCGATGGGCCCACCTTGTTGGTCGCTGAAGGGTTCTTCCCGCCCTTGTTAAAGCAAGCGTACACAGCAGCACCATTTGCAGACAGTGTGTAGTTCACATTTCCGTTACCGAGGCCAGTCTCATCGAAAGACACCACAAGGGCGCCGTCGCTGTTGACACTGGCTTCTGCACTCATGAAATGGGCGGCTGCCAGAGCAGAAGCAGCAACGACAGCAAGCGCCGTTGCTAGTAACAATTTTCTCATTTCAACCTCCACGTAATAAGCATTTACTACATTGAAAAACTTACCTTTATCTTCCCTTTATCCTTCGCACGAAGACCACTTCTGCCACGCTCACATCCTGTGAGTTTTTGACAGCTTGTGTCCATGCAGCGAAGAACAATCCAATCCTAGAATTCGAACTTTTGGCTCGCAATACTCCGAATCGAGTATTGAAAGATCTTGCCCGCCAAGCTCCGCTAACCCGCATATTTCACGCGGCTCCCCAAGGTAGGCTGGAACCCGATTTTGCGGGGGATGAGGTCATCGCTCGGGCCACAAAGATGCGGACAAGCATTTGTTTGTTTTTGTGTTTGGCGTAAGTCGCAATCGCCTCAACCTCGGCCTGGATTGCAGGCCATTTTTGGTGTCAACGCGCGGGCCTGGCACTTGCCGGGAGTTCAGGGTGAGCAAAGTGGGCTCACGGCGTGCGCGAAGATGTCAGTGCCAGACCGTTGGAGGCCAGGCGGCCGCTCCCTGGCCCAGCTCTGCGCCGCATCCGCGGCCGTCCTGGGCGTGCTCCCGATTTCCCGAGAATTTCCGTCGCAGATCAATCACAAAAGCTATCGCGCGGGTGCGACGGATTGTGTCCTCTGCAACAAGCTGTACTCCGAACGGATGATAGCGCATCACCCCCCCCTGTTACTACCATTTCATTAATGCAGGAGTCTTTTGAGTCCTGTGTTGCCCGGGCGCAATGCCAGGCTGAGATTTGTAACTTTACTAACTGTAGCAAGGAGGAAGGTCATGAATACACTTTCGGTTACCCATGTCTGTCGCCGGCTATTCGGTGCTATCGCCGGCGTGCTTATTGCTGTGGCGCTGGGAATAACGCCGGCGCATGCAGTTCTGAATGATGGCTTCTTTGAGCTGGACGGTAACACCGCGGATCCGTCGGGCGCCAGCCTGCCGGACGACTGGAACAGCTTTCCTGCCGGCCAGGGACACACAACGCGAATTACGAATCCAGACCTGAGCTTGGGTCCATTCCTCGGAATCATCAACGATACCAATCCGGCGGTGTTCCGCAACGGTTCCAAGGATATCCAGGACATCAGCGCCTGGCGGTATGACCTGGGCTCTTCGCCGCCCAAAGACGACATGCTCCACGCCTACGCGGCCGCATATACCGCCACCACCACCACCGCCACCACCACGGCCGGTGACCTGCTGATTTACTTCGGCGCCGACCGCTCCAAGTTTAGCGGCACGGCAAGCCTGGGCTTCTGGTTCTTCAAAAATCCGGTGGCAAGGAATGACGCGACAGGCAGCTTCATCAACCCCATCACCAACGGGCCAGCGACGCATGGGGAAGGAGATGTACTGCTGGCTTTCGAGTACACCAATGGCGGCGCAGTAACTGATGTCCATTGGTATAAATGGACCTCCGGTGCTCTGCTGGATATGGGAACGATCGGGGTTTCGCAAACCAACGTCGCCGGGGTGTCCTGCGACTCGAACGACAAGCTCTGCGGCTCCACCAACGGCGGAAACCTGACCGTTCCCTGGAACGGCACGATACAGGCGGGGCAGTTCTTCGAAGGCGGTGTGAATATCCAGAAACTGTTGCCAGGCAGCGACTCCTGCTTTTCTGCGTTCATGGCAACCAGCCGGTCGTCGGATCAGCCCAATTCTGCGATCAAGAACTTTCTCCTGTCGAGCTTCCCGGTGTGCCATTTGGCAGTGACCAAGGTGTGCTTGGGCGCCGAGTTCCAGTCGGCTACCAATACGATATTGAATACCGTCGGAGGCAGTGTCGTGAATGATGGCGGCGGGCCCCTGACGAACATCACGGTGGGCGACAACCCCGCGTTCGATGCAGGCACCTTTGGATTCTTCACCTGCAACAATGGTTTGCCGACCGCAACACCCCAGAACCCCGCCACGCTGGCAGCCGGTGCTTCGATATGCTACAAGGGTCAACACACTTCCAATACCGTGTCAACACTTGACACGGTGACCGCAAGTGCATCGACTGGTTCTGGCACGGTGTCAGGCACGGCAAGTACCACCTGCACCGCAACACCTCCCAACGCAGGCCTGTCCGTGACGAAGATCTGCGACGTGGACCTGGAGCTTGTGAGCGGCAAACTTGCGCTGAAAGTCAACTACAGTGGTTCAGTGACCAATGGCGACCTTGCCTTGACCGGGGTGGAGGTTTGCGAGGCTCATGAGCAGACCTATACAGGGACTCAAACGCCGTGCGATGTTACCCACACCACGCATACCATCGGCAACCTGGCTGCGGGTGCGTCGGCCCCTTACAGTGGGTCTTACTACCCAACGCAGGCGTTGACAGCGGGAGGCCTGTCGACACTGGCCGATCCGGAACTGACCGTGTTCAAAGACCAGGTCATGGCCCGTGGAACCAAGCCGGCAATTCTTGGCGGAGGCATCCAAAACTCAGCGCCAAACGAGGCCACATGCCCGCTGTGCAAGTAATTTCATAGCGATTTGGCATTGATCCAAGCCAACCGGGGATGGCGACTGAAGAAGTCGCCATCCCCATTTGGTCAACTTGTTGAACGCATTGGATTGAAGAGGTATCGCCATGGATCACAAGTCAGGCTGGAAACCTTTTACAGCACTGTTGGTAGCGCTGACCATCATCGGTGGGTCGTCATGGTATGTGACCAGGCAGAACGCCGGGAGCACCAGCCATGAAGTCCCGGCAGTGGTTTCGAATGGGCAGGCTCCTGCTGACACAGGGGGAGAAAAATCCGCCATGCTGGCGTCGCCTTTTGGCCTGCAGGGGCAAAAGACAGAAACGGCTGGCGTCACCGGTCGCTGGATCGGTGGGCTGGATGTTGGCGGTGGAAACAGGGTGCAAGTCAGCTTTAACCTGCGGGCGACAGACGGCCAACTGACCGGAACGGCCACTTTTCCGGTCGGTGAAGGCAGCATCGAGGACGGCAAAATCATGGGCAACCAGTTGTCGTTTTCCACGCGTCACCGGCTGCAGTCGACGGGGCAAATCCTGGTCACCAGATTCGCAGGCGAAATGTCCGACGGCACGATAGCCCTCCGGATGCATACGGAAGGCGGTGAAAGCCGGTTCACCATCAATCAGGTTTCACGTTAATGCGGAATCGATGGTCGACCGCGTGTGAGAGGCATGAATGGCGTGCGCTTCATTGCATGGAAATTGTGCCCTTTATCACAAAATGTCTATATTTTTTCAAAAATATGTAACCATTTTCGCCTGGATATGGTAACGAAATCTATTCGGGACTAGAGTTCAAAAGTGAAGGAAAAAGAGAGGGATCGGCTCCAAAGTCACCCGCCGGGTCCGATTTTGGATAGCGATCAACACATCATGTCCACCATCACCGTACTGAATATCAGCGACGACATCGTCCTTCATGAGTCCTGGCGAACTGCGTTGGCCCCCCACGCCGACCTTAACCTGATGGACGGAGTCAGAAATACCCTGCAGCTCCTGCGCGTCACGCGAAGCGTGACACCGGACGTTTTTCTACTGGATTGGCGCTTTCAATTCGACGACGGATCGCCACTCCTGCCTCGAATACACATGATCAGCCCGGAAACAAAAACCATCCTGTTTTGTGACGTGATGGGCCACCGCGAGGTTGTTGATGCCGCGGCACATGGCGTCAAAGGTCTGGTCCCCAAAAAATCACCGCCGGAGCAGTGGCTGAAGGCCATTCGGGTCGTCCATGGTGGAGATATCTGGATCAATCGCAAACTGATGGCAGAAGCGCTGGAGGTGCTGTCGCATCGACCCGGCCACCACAACTTGTTGGCTGAACTGGAGCCCGGGATTCTGACGAAAAGGGAATGGGAAGTCGTTCATTGGGTCGGCATGGGCATGACCAACAAGGAAATCGCCCGGGCGATGACCATCAGTGATAACACGGTGAAAACCCACCTGCAGCATGTCTTCGGCAAGCTGAAAGTCGGACGGCGCCTGCGTTTGCCGATAGACGACGCCGACCCGGTTTTGGCCTCTACTTACTGATGTGGGCCGGCGGGCAGGCTGGCGGCTGAGTCGGCCTCGAGCCTGCTTATTCCCGCGGTGGTTTCCTCGCCGTTTTCCCTGCCTGGCGCACGGAAGTCGCAACCGGCCGGTAGCATCCCTTCGCCTTCGCCTTCGCCTTCGCCTTCGCCGGACCCAGGCGCAAAGCCTGGGCGAGCGGACGACTCAGCAAAGATCGCGTAGCGGGTGCAGTTCTGCACTCCAGGGGCTGGCAAAAAAGGCATCTGTCATGCCCGGCTTCACGTCCTCAATGCGTGGCGGACTCCAGCGGGGCTTGTAGTCCTTGTCGATGGCCAGTGCGCGTATGCCCTCCACCGTCTCGCTTTGTGCGCCCGGATGCAGGTGAAAGCAGTGATGCACCATGTCCCGCTCCATGCGTAAATCGTCGGCCAGGTTCATACCGCGTGCCTTGCGAATCTGTTCCAGCGTCACATGCAGCATCAAGGGCGATCGCATGCGCAGCTTTGCCGCGGTTTTCGCCGCCCAAGGATCGTCGGCCGCCTCCAGCGCGTCAATGATGTGCTTCACGCGGGGCAAGGAAAAATAGGCATCGATTTTGTTATCGGCCATTATGGGATGAACATTTTCTGCTACTAATTCAGCAGCAATCCACTCCTCTGCATCAGTGGCCGAGGTGAAGACCCGGCTGCCCAGATCGTTCCACAGGTCTGGCAGCCGGGCGGCATTGCACTTGATGTCCGCCAGGCCAAAGGCTATCGCTTCGTCGGCGCCGATCACTTCACCGGTCAGCGCCAGGTACTCGCCGGCATGGCCCGGGCAGCGACTCAGGAAGTAGCCGCCCCCGACGTCCGGAAACAGGCCGATCTGGGTCTCGGGCATGGCCATTTTGGTTTTCTCGGTCACGATACGGACTTTCGCGCCTTGACTGATGCCCATGCCGCCGCCCATCACAATGCCATCCATGAAGGCGATGTAGGGCTTGGGATAGGTATGAATCAAGTGATTGAGGGCGTATTCCTCGGTAAAAAAATCGTCCAGGGCCGGATCCCCTGCCAGCGCAACCTGGTGAAAAAACCGGATATCGCCGCCAGCACAAAAACCGCCAAAGAGGCTTTCCGGGCTGCCCGGCCGGCCAATCTTGTTGGTGCCGCGGATCGCCACCAGCAGAACAGACGGGTCGTCCCGCCAGGCCCGCAGGATGCCTGAAAGATCCCTGACCATTTGCAGCGACAAGGCGTTGAGCGCCTTGGGCCGATTCAGGGTGATAAGCCCGGCGCTTCCGCGCCGCTCCACAAGAATGTCACTTTTCACTTCTGCGCCTGCCGGCCCTGTTATCACGCCCTTCTCGCCCATGTGTCCCTCACTCACGTGCCCCTCACCGCTGTTCTTTTCACTCATGCTCTTTGCCTCCATCCAACCAGTTCATTGATGACCAGCGCAGCGATCACCAGCGCCCCACCCGTCAGTACGCTGGCGCCGGGCACTTCATTGGCGCCGATCCAGGCCAGAAGAATGCCAAAAATCACTTCCAGCAAGGCCAGCAAGGCCACTTCCGGGGCTTTGAGTACACCGGCGCACAGTACTGACAGCACGCAGGGAATAGCCAACTGAACCAGCCCCAGCAGTGCCAGCAAGCCCATGTCATGCGGGGTGGCGGATAAAGGAAATGACAACGGCAGGGTCACGACCGAGGAAATCACCGCCCCCAAGAGCACAGCGGGGACCAGGTCAATTTTCTGGCCATGCGCATAGCTGTGTTGCACAACGGTCCAGTTGCTGGCACCGGCCAGTGGCACCAGCAGCGCCACCAGGGTTCCGCCGAGATGACTGGCCAGGTCCATTTGCCCCCCGTACATCCAGGCAATGCCGGCGCCGGCCATGGCTATGGCGAACCATGTCCGCGGGGGGATGCGATGGCCGATAAAGATGCGGGCCAGCAGCGCCGTCAGGAATGGGCCAATCGCCATGGTCACCAGCACATTGGCCACGGTGGTCAGCGTGAGCGCCACCATGAAGGCCGTGAACATCACGCTCCAGCAAATACCCGAGAGCCAGAACGTGAAGCCGCCCTGGCGGATCTTTGAAAACACGGCCCTGCCCTGAAAGACAGGCAGGATCACCAGCAGCGAGATCACGGTGAAAAAGCTGCGCCAGAAGGTGATTTCAAAGCTGCGGGCGGATTCCAGGTGGCGGGTAACAACCCCGGCGATGGACCACATCAGGGTCACACCAACCATCAGCACAACAGCGCGGGAATGCGTGAGTTTCATGAATGCCATTAGCCAGTGAGCCCGTGATATGGATGCAAAGATAGAAGAGCCGCTGTCATGCAGCGGCTCTTTTACGTTGCCGATTCAATGCCCTGTCAAGGCCGCCGCAGCGGCAGCCTGGCCTTAGCGGCCTGCGCGCTTGCGATCGCTTTCCTTCAGGTGGCGCTTGCGCAGGCGGACGGACTTGGGCGTGATTTCAACCAGTTCGTCATCCTCGATGAACTCGACACCGTATTCCAGCGTCAGCTCAATCGGTGGCGTGATCTTGATGGCATCTTCCTTGCCGGACACGCGGAAGTTGGTCAACTGCTTGGTGCGTGTGGCGTTCACCACCAGGTCGTTGTCGCGGCTGTGAATGCCAACGATCATGCCCTCATACACCGGGTCGTTGGCCCTGACGAACATGCGGCCGCGGTCATCCAGCTTGCCAAGGGCGTAGGTGAAGATTTCGCCGTCGTCCATGGAGATCAGCACGCCGTTTTTACGGCCGCCGATGTCGCCCTTGTGCGGCTCGTAGCTGTCGAAGATGTTGGAGATCAGGCCAGTGCCGCGCGTCAGGTTCAGGAATTCATTGGTGAAACCGATCAGGCCACGCGCCGGGATGCGGTATTCCAGACGCACACGGCCACGGCCGTCCGGCTCCATGTTGACCAGTTCACCCTTGCGCTCACCCAAGGCTTGCATCACGCCACCCTGGTGCTGGTCTTCGATGTCGGCGGTCACCATTTCGATGGGCTCGTGGCGCACGCCATCCACATCCTTGAACACCACGCGCGGCTTGGACACAGCCAGTTCGAAGCCTTCGCGGCGCATATTTTCCAGCAAAATGGTCAGGTGCAGTTCGCCGCGACCCATGACTTCAAAGATACCTTCTTCGTCGGTTTCCTTGACGCGCAGGGCCACGTTGTGCTGCAGTTCTTTTTGCAGGCGGTCCCAAATCTGGCGGCTGGTGACGTACTTGCCCTCACGGCCGGCCAGCGGGCTGGTGTTGACGCAGAAGTTCATGGTCAGGGTCGGTTCATCGACCTTGAGCATGGGCAGAGGCGCCGGATTGGCCGGGTCGGTGATGGTCACGCCAATGCCGATGTCAGTGAGGCCGTTGATCAACACAATTTCGCCTGGACCGGCGTCCGTGGCCTGCACGCGCTCCAGTCCCTGGAAGGTCAACACCTGGTTGATCCGGCCCTTGACGGCCTTGCCATCCGGGCCTTCCATCACCACGACGTCCATCATGGGCTTGATCGTGCCCTGGCTAATGCGGCCTACGCCAATTCGCCCCACGAAGGTCGAAAAGTCGAGCGCAGAAATTTGCAACTGCAGCGGCGCTGCTGGATCGCCTTCCTGGTGAGGCACATGCTTGAGGATGGTATTGAACAGGGCCGACATGTCGGGCCCCCACTGTTCGTTTGGCGGACCCTCTTCCAGCGAAGACCAGCCATTGATGCCCGAAGCGTAGACCACGGGAAAATCCAGCTGCTCATCGGTGGCGCCTAGCTTGTCGAACAGGTCGAATGCGGCATTGACCACGTAATCGGGGCGCGCACCGGGCTTGTCCACCTTGTTCACCACCAGGATGGGCTTCAGGCCCAGGGCCAGCGCTTTCTTGGTCACAAAACGAGTCTGGGGCATGGGGCCTTCCTGCGCATCGATCAGCAGCACCACACCGTCAACCATGGACAAGGCGCGCTCCACTTCGCCACCGAAGTCCGCGTGGCCGGGGGTGTCCACGATGTTGATGTGCGTACCTTCCCAGGTCACGGCGCAGTTCTTGGCCAGAATGGTGATGCCACGCTCTTTTTCGATGGCGTTGTTGTCCATCACGGTGTCGACCACTTTTTCATGCTCGGCAAAGGTGCCGGACTGACGCAGCAATTGGTCAACCATGGTGGTTTTGCCGTGGTCAACGTGGGCGATGATGGCGATGTTGCGGATTTGCTTATGACTCATGGTTCGCTTTCTAAAAACTTCTAATCGGTGGCACTAAACCGTTGCGGCGCTTGCCGCAGGGTTGGAAATAACAGGCGGACTCGGGGCCAGCATGTCCTGGATTTCAATCGGGCTGAGCAAGCGCCCCGGAATCAACTCGTCGGCCGTGACGTGGGCCGAGCCGAGAAAAGCCGCCGGGTCGCTACCGTACACCTGCACCAACGCCGCGTCCGGACCCCATTGGCCGGGGCTGCCGCGACGGCGCAGGCCGCTCAAAAAGCGCCCTGCATTATCGGCATCGAGTGTGACAACCGGATAGTTGGCGACGAGCGACTGAACTGGCAGCAGGCAGGCTTCGCGCTGCTGCTCGCTCATGGCTTCCAGCGCCGGCAGGCCCACGCACTGCGAAGCGACGTAGCCGCCGGTCTCCAGCCGCCTCAGGGACCCGAGGTGAGCGCCGCAGCCGATCGCCTCGCCGATGTCTTCACCAAGCGTGCGAATGTAGGTGCCCTTGCTGCACGTCACTGTGATTTTGATAGCTGCCGGCGCCCGCTCGTCATGGGTCAGAGCCATATCCAGCTTGTAAATCGTGATGTGGCGCGCTTCCCGCTCCACGTCTTCGCCTTTGCGCGCGTATTCGTACAGTGCCTTGCCGTCTTTCTTGAGCGCGGAATACATGGGCGGAATCTGCGCCAGCGGGCCGGTAAAACGCCGGGTCAGGGTTGCGAGCAGTTCGGGCGTGATCTCGGGAACGGGGCGCGTCTCGATGACGTCGCCCTCGGCATCGGCCGTCGTGGTTTTCCGGCCCAACAGGAGCACGGCTTCATACGTCTTGTCGGCGTCCAGCTGGATCTGGCTGAATTTGGTCGCTGCCCCAAAGCACAGCGGCAGCACGCCAGTGGCCAGCGGATCCAGCGTACCGGTATGCCCGGCCTTGTCGGCGCGCAACAGCCATTTGGCTTTTTGCAGCGCCTGGTTGCTCGACAGGCCCAGCGGCTTGTCGAGCAGCAACACGCCGTGCACGGGACGTCGCTGAATTTTCTGGCGATGAGTAGAGGTTTGCGTCATAAAGTTTCGACAGGCTCAGCGAACGGGACTCACCCGAGCGCTCCGTTGGCACCGTTGTCCCTGAACCTGTCATCAAGGGGAACGGCGCGAACTCAGTCGTCTTGTGCGCGGGAAGAAACCGCCTTGGCAATCAAGGCGTTCATGTCTGCCGCACGTTCAGTGGTGCGGTCAAAGTGGAAATGCAGGGTGGGCACCGTGTGCGTCATCAGGCGCTTGAACAGGCCGTTGCGCAGAAAGCCGGCGGCCTGATTGAGCGCTTCTTCGCACGCTTTGGGATCGCCGACCAGCACACTGAAAAACACCTTGGCGTGCGCATAGTCGGGCGTGACTTCAACCGCCTGAATGGTCACCATCCCGACCCGCGGGTCTTTCAGCTCGCGCGCGATCAGCTCCGTCAGATCCCGCTGGATCTGATCGGCAACGCGGAAGCCGCGGTTGGGGGTGGATGACTTTTTACGCATGGAACAAAGGTCTGGACTTGCAATGATCAATCAGGGCGCCCGCCAGCCCCAAAGGGCCGGCCGACTGCCTGTTTTTCTTACAAGGTACGTGCCACTTCCTTGATCTCGAAGAACTCCAGAATATCGCCTTCCTGGATGTCGTTGTAGTTCTTGATGTTCAAGCCGCACTCGAAGCTTTCCTTGACTTCCTTGACATCGTCCTTGAAACGCTTGAGCGAGTCGAGTTCACCGGTGAAGATGACCACGTTATCGCGCAGCAGGCGCAATCTGGCCGTGCGACGAACAATGCCCGCGGTGACCATACAGCCGGCAATCGAGCCGATCTTGCTGACCTTGAACACCTGACGGATCTCGGCGGTACCGATGACTTCTTCCTTCTTGTCGGGCGTCAGCATGCCGGACATGGCGGCCTTGAGTTCGTCCACAGCGTCATAAATGATGTTGTAGTAGCGAATATCAATGCCGTTGTTCTCGGCTTGTTTACGCGCCAGCGCATCGGCACGGGTGTTGAACCCGATCAGCACGGCTTTCGACGCAATGGCCAGGTTCACGTCGGATTCGGAAATACCGCCGACGCCGGAGTAAACCAGCTGAACCTTGACCTCATCGGTCGAGAGCTTGAGCAGCGACTGCGCGAGCGCCTCCTGCGAACCCTGCACATCGGCCTTGATGATGATGGGCAGCATCTTGACCTCGCCGGCCGAGATGTCGGAGAACATGTTTTCCAGTTTGGAAGCCTGCTGCTTGGCCAGCTTGGTATTGCGGAACTTGCCGGCGCGGTAGGTGGCAATTTCGCGGGCGCGGCGCTCGTCCGTCATCACCATGAATTCATCACCGGCCTGCGGCACTTCGGTCAGACCCTGAATCTCCACCGGAATGGAAGGACCCGCGGTCTTGATCGATTTGCCATTCTCGTCGAGCATGGCACGCACGCGGCCATAGGTCGAGCCGGCCAGCACCACGTCACCGGTTTTCAATGTGCCGGACTGAATCAGCACGGTAGCGACCGGACCCCGGCCCTTGTCGAGCTGGGCTTCAATGACCAGGCCCTTGGCCAGTGCCTCCACCGGTGCGCGGAGTTCTAGCACCTCAGCCTGCAGCAGCACCTGCTCCAGCAGCGTGTCGACACCTTCGCCGGTACGGGCTGATACGCCCACGAATGGAGATTCGCCGCCAAACTCTTCCGGAATGACTTCTTCGGTGACCAGTTCGCCCTTGACCCGGTCCATGTTGGCATCAGCCTTGTCGATCTTGTTGATCGCCACCACGATGGGAACGCCGGCTGCCTTGGCGTGCTTGATAGCCTCCTTGGTTTGCGGCATCACACCATCATCAGCGGCCACCACCAGAATCACGATATCGGTCGCCTGCGCGCCACGGGCACGCATGGCGGTGAACGCCTCGTGACCCGGCGTGTCCAGGAAGGAAATCATGCCGCGTGGCGTTTCCACGTGGTACGCACCAATGTGCTGGGTAATGCCGCCGGCTTCACCCGCAGCCACTTTGGCACGGCGGATGTAGTCGAGCAGCGAGGTTTTTCCGTGGTCCACGTGACCCATGACAGTCACCACAGGCGCGCGCGGCAGCGCTTCTGCCTGCTGGCCCTGCATGTCGTCATCGGTGAACGCTTCCGGATCATCCAGCGCGGCGGTAATCGCCTTGTGGCCCATTTCCTCCACCACAATCATGGCGGTATCCTGGTCCAGCGGCTGGTTGATGGTGACCATCTGGCCGAGCTTCATCAGGTGCTTGATCACCTCGGACGACTTGACGCTCATCTTGTGCGCCAGTTCTGCCACGGTGATGGTTTCGGGCACGTGAACCTCGATCACCTTGAACTCTGTCGGCGCGACGAAGGTGGACTCGGGACGGGCATCACGATCGTTGCTGCGGCGGCCACGCGGACCGCTGCGGAAATTGCCGCGTCCGGGAACCACCGGTGCCCCACGACTCGGAATGCCCTTTTTCTTGGCTGCGTCGTCTTTCCAGGTCGAAGAGAGATTCTCCGACTTGACTTCCTTTTTACCGGCCGCACCGGGCGCGGCGGGTGCCCCTGCAGTTGCAGCGGGCTTGGCGGCACCTGGCACAACAGCCGGCTTGTGCAAGGTGCCCTTCATGGCGACCTTGGGATCCACATGGGGAACCAGCACGCGCTTGGGCGCAGACATCATCGCCCGGATACCCGCGGCTTCTGCCTCGGCCTTGCGGCGGCGCTCCTGCAGGTCCTGGACCTTGGCGGCATCCGCCTGAAATTCTGCCGTGGCCTTGGCTTTGGCTACAGCTTGCACAGCTGCCGTATCGGCAGCTTTGGTCGCCTCTTCTGCCGCGGCCGTCTCGGCGGCCCGGGAAGCTTCGGCACTGGCCGGCTGGACCACTTCTTTGGCTTTTCCGGTCGCGGGCTTGGCTTTTCGGGCGGCCTCTGCCGCTTCGGCGGCAGCCTTTGCGTTTTGCGCCTCTACCTGGCGTTCCAGTTCGCGGGCGGCCTCTTTGGCATCCTGCTCTTCACGCAGCCGGCGCTTTTCCGCCAGTTCTTCTTCCTGGCGGCGCAGCAGCTCGGCATGGCGGCTGGCTTCTTCTTCGCGGCGAACCAGTTCGGCGTCATCGATCACGGGTGCCTGCGGAGCAGCAACCACTTCAGGCTGAACTTCCTCGGCAGGCAGGTCGGAGCCGTCCTCGCGCTTGACGAACGTGCGTTTTTTGCGCACTTCCACCTGGATGGTACGGGCCTTGCCGGTGGCGTCAGCCTGCTTGATCTCCGTGGTGGATTTCTTCACCAGCGTGATTTTTTTGCGTTCGGCCGTCACGGTGCCATGGCTGGCCTGCAGGTAGCCGAGCAGTTTTTGCTTGTCAGCTTCAGACAGGTGGTCGCCGGCCTGCGCCTTGGCGACGCCCGCGCTGGTCAATTGCTCGATCAGGGTGGCGGTGGATTTATTCAATTCAGCTGCGAATTCAGCGACGGTAGTGGTACTGGACATATTTGGTTTTCCTGGCTGGCCTCCATGATCATTGCTCTTGGGCCGTTGCAGGTGCAGCGGTGTCACCTGCGTCATTGGTAAACCAATGGGCACGTGCAGTCATGATCAGGGCCTTGGCTTCGTCCGCAGACTGGCCGGTGATATCGGTGAGTTCGTCCACAGCCAGATCGGCCAGGTCGTCGCGGGTATGGATACCCGCTTCAGTAAGTTTGGCGATCAGCTCGGGCGTAATGCCTTCAACGTCACGCAGGTTTTGCGAAACACCTTCGGCATTTTCTTCCTTGGCGATTTCCATCGTCAGCAATGCATCTTTGGCGCGGGTGCGCAACTCATTGACCGTGTCTTCATCAAACGACTCGATCTCGAGCATTTCCTGCAGCGGCACATACGCGACTTCTTCCAGGCTGGTGAAGCCTTCGGAGATCAGGATGTCGGCGATTTCCTCGTCCACATCGAGCTTTTCCATGAAGAGCTTGCGGCTGGTGTCGGTTTCGGTAGCCTGCTTCTGGGCCGACTCGTCGGCCGTCATGATGTTGATCTTCCAGCCTGTCAGCTCTGCGGCCAGGCGCACGTTCTGGCCACCGCGGCCGATCGAAATGGCCAGGTTTTCTTCATCGACCACGACGTCCATGGCGTGACGCTCTTCGTCCACCACGATGGACGATACATTGGCCGGCGCCAGTGCGCCAATCACGAACTGGGCCGGGTCTTCGCTCCACAGCACGATATCAACGCGTTCGCCGGCGAGCTCATTGGTCACGCCATTGACACGGGTGCCACGAACCCCGACACAGGTGCCAATGGGATCCACCCGCTTGTCGTGCGACAGCACGGCGATCTTGGCGCGCGAACCGGGGTCACGGGCGCAGGACTTGATCTCGAGCAGGCCCTGCTCAATCTCAGGCACTTCCTGGCGGAACAGCTCGATCATGTACTCCGGGGCGGTACGCGACAGGATGATGGGGGCACCGCGCAGGGTGGTGTCGACTTCCATGATCATGGCGCGGACCCGGTCGCCGGCGCGCAGGTTTTCCTTGGGGATCATGTCGCTGCGGCGCAACCGCCCCTCGACACGGCCAGATTCAACAATGATGTCGCCCTTGTCCATGCGCTTGACGGTGCCGACAAAAATCTTGTCGCCGCGCGACATGAAGTCGTTGAGCAGCATTTCGCGTTCAGCATCGCGGATTTTTTGCAGGATGACCTGCTTGGCGGCTTGTGCGCCGATGCGCCCAATAGGCAGGCTTTCCACCGGTTTTTCGATGTAGTCGCCTTCTTCAATGTCGGGAATTTCTTCGCGAGCGTCGCTCACCAGCTCTTCAGCTTCCGGATTTTGCAGGCCGGCTTCGTCAGGCACCACCAGCCAGCGGCGGAAAGTCTCGTAATTGCCGCTGTCACGGTCGACCACCACACGGATGTCCACGCCGTCTTCGTACACCTTTTTGGTAGCCGACGCGAGCGCAAGCTCGACGGCCCCAAAAACGACGTCACGTTCAACATTTTTCTCACGCGAGATGGCATCAACCAACATCAACAGTTCGCGATTCATTTCACAAGCCTGCCTTTCTAAATTATTTCTCTGTAGATTTATCCGCACTGGGGACAATTTTGGGTTTCCGGCCCTTGAAATCAACCACCGGCGCCAGACGCGCCTGCTGAATCTCGTCGAGCGTGAAACCCAGCGCCTGCAGGGGTGCGGGGACCTTCTTTTTGCTGACTTTCTGGCCGGGTTTGACGGCGGGCTCATCGCTCCACACAATCTGCCACCCGGTCATGCCATCCTTGGGTTCGGCCCGCTCCAGCGTGCCGCGGAATTTCTTGCGGTTGGCCGACACGACCGAACCGGCGCTGGCTGCCACACCAATCGGCGCCTTGAGGGTGATGTCAACCAACTCACCGGCAAAACGCTCAAAATCTTTTTCGTTGCGCAGAGGCCTGTCAATACCCGGCGAGCTGACTTCCAGCCGCGAATAATCGGCGCCCTCGACTTCCAGCACGAACTGCAACTGGCGCGTGACCTTCTCACAGTCTTCCGCATTGATGAACTGCTCGGCACCGGAAACGTAGGGCATGTCAATCGTGACACGCAGCAAACCACCGCCGGTACGCTCGACTTCCACCAGCTCGTAACCCAGTCCCGTAACAGTTTGCTCAATCGTTTCTTGCAAGGCCATTCAGTTGTCTTAAAACCAGTCTGTAAAAACAAACGCCCAAAAAAAATGGGCGGTGAAAACCCGCCCATTTGGTCGTGAAGGACATATTGTAACTCTTACCGTCCTTCCATGCAAACAAATTTCGTGCCTGGATTGATCGGGACAACCCCTTATGCTGGGTGACGGTCAAAACAAGGCAATGGGCTGTTCGGGCTATTCGCAGTAGTTCCACTTGCCTTGGACATCGTCCCCGCGTCCGGCTTGCCATTTACCAATCCCTGTTTGCCCGGTCAGCCCTCGCGCCGCTGGCGCATAAAGAGGTCCTATGGAAAAGATTCCATCAAGTCATTTTGTTCATGAATTTCTATAAATATCAATTAGTTATTTCGTATATTTAAAGTAATTTATCAAGATATATTTCAGGCTTGCGCCACCAGCACGCGAGTGTAGGGGTGACGGGGGGCATCCAGAACCTCACGGACCGTGCCGGACTCCACCACCTCGCCGTCTTTCATCACCATCACCTCATGGGCCATCGCGCGGATCACATCAACGTCATGGGTAATCAAGAGATAGCTCAGCCCCCGTTCGCGCTGCAGCCGCTGTAGCAGCGACAAAACCTGTTTCTGGATGGTCACGTCCAGCGCGCTGGTCGGCTCGTCCAGCACCAGCAGGCCCGGATTGATGATCAGCGCCCGTGCAATCGCCAGCCGCTGTCGCTGCCCGCCCGAAAACTCATGTGGGTAGCGCTGCAGCAATCCCGGAAACTGCGTCTCGCTCATGCCCACGTCCGCCAGGGATTGCGACGCGCGCGCCTGCACTTCAACCTCACTCAACGAGGGTTCATGGACCCGCAGGCCCTCCTCCACGATCGCGCCTACCGTCATGCGCGGGGACAGGGAGGAAAACGGGTCCTGAAAAACCACCTGCACTGCGCGGCGAATCGCCTTGTTGCTGGCGGCATTGCGGCTCCAGGACTGGCCTGCTGCCTGCAACGTCCCGGAAAAGGGCAGCAAACCCAGGCTGGCCAGGGCCAAGGTTGATTTGCCGGAACCTGATTCGCCTATGACGCCCAGCGTCTGGCCCGGCGGAATATCGAAAGTGGCATCTTTCACGGCCACAAACCCACCGCTTTTGAACCAGCCCCTGAAGCCTGGAATGGCCACCGGGTAGGTAACCGATACACGGCTGGCCCGCATCATGAAAGCCCCGCCCGGACTGGACCCCATGCCCTCAACCACGTCGCGCGCCGGTCTGCTGTCGATCAATTTGCGGGTGTAGGCGTGCTGCGGGTCGGCAAACACCTTGGTGACCGTGCCCTCCTCCACCAGATATCCGTTTTCCATGACCGCCACCCGGTCCGCAAAGCGGCGCACAAGATTGAGGTCGTGTGTGATGAGGAGCACCGCCATGCCGTTTCGCTGCTGCAACTCGCTGAGCAGATCCAGAATCTGGCTGCGCAAGGTGACGTCCAGCGCTGTGGTTGGCTCGTCAGCCAGTAGCAGCTTGGGCTGGCAGGCCAGCGCCATCGCAATCATGGCCCGCTGGCGTTGCCCACCGGAGAGCTGGTGGGGAAATGAGCGCGCCCGCCTGTCAGGCTCCGGAATGCCGGTGTCTGCCAGCAATTTGATGGCCATCGTCACAGACTCTGCAGGGGTCAGGCCGCGTTTTAGCTGTACAACCTCGGCAATCTGGTCCCCAACGTTGAACAGGGGATTTAGGGCCGTCATCGGCTCCTGGAAGATCATGGCGATGTCCCGGCCGCGAATGCCGCGCAACTCGGCTTCGGGAAGGGACAGCAGATTCACCGGCCCTTGCAGACCCTCTGTTGCCGCAAACCGGGCCTGCCCGCTGATGCTGGCGTTTTGCACCAGCCGCAGCAGGCTCAGGGCCGTCACCGTCTTGCCCGAACCGGACTCTCCTACCAGCGCCAGTTTTTCTCCGGGTGCGATGGAAAAATCAATCCCATGCACGACTCTTTTGCCGGCAAAGGAAACGCTGAGGCCGTCGACTTTCAGCAGCGGATGGGCAGGCGCGGAAGATCCGCCACCCGTCGCGAAGCCCCCATCGGGCGGCAGCGCCGGATGCGCAGCGACGGGTGTGGGAGTCATAGCTCGGCCTTTCGGGGGTCCAGGGCATCGCGCAGGGCGTCGCCCATGAAGGTCAGCAGCAACAGCGTGACGACCAGTACGGCAAATGTCGATATCGAAATCCACCAGGCGTCAATGTTCGCCTTGCCCTGGTTGAGCAACTCGCCCAGCGAGGGCGTTCCCGGGGGCACGCCCAGGCCCAGAAAATCCAGCGAGGTCAGCGCCAAAATCGCCGCGCTCATGCGAAAGGGCAAAAACGTCACCACAGGCGTCATGCTGTTGGGCAGGATATGCCGCCACATGATCTGCAGATTGCTCACGCCCAAGGCCCTGGCGGCGCGCACATAGTCCATCTGGCGATTGCGCAAAAATTCGGCACGCACATAGTCGGACAAGCCCATCCAGCCAAACAGGCTGAGCAAAAACAACAGCAGCGCCACGCTGGGTGCAAAAACCGCGCTGAAGATGATCAGCAGGTAAAGCTCGGGCATGGAGCCCCAGATTTCCATGAACCGCTGGAATGCAAGGTCTGTTTTGCCACCCGCATACCCTTGAATGGCGCCGGTGATCACGCCGATCACCACACCGATCACCGTCAGCGCTAAGCCGAACAGCACGCTCAATCGAAAACCATAGATCAACTGCGCCAACAGATCGCGCCCCCGGTCGTCCGTGCCCAGCAGGTTGTCGCGTGAAGGCGCCGAAGGGTTGGGTTCTTTTGCGAAATAGTTGATCGTGCGCGGACCATAGGGATTGGGGGGATACAGCGCCCAGTTGCCCCCCTGCCCCAGCTTGTCGCGGATGAAAGGGTCCAGGTAGTCGGTGGGCGTTTCAAAATCGCCGTCAAAGGTCTTTTCCGAATAGTCTTTGAGCAGCGGAAAGTAATACTCGCCCTTGTAGCGGGCCACCAGCGGCGTGTCGTTGGACAGCACCTCGGCGAAGAGGCTGAGCACCACCAGGGTCGAAAACAGGATCAGGCTGTAAAACCCAAGCTTGTTGCGGCGAAAACGCTTCCACGCCCGCCGACCCGGACTAAGACTGACCACAGAACGGTTTTCACCAAGGCCGCCGCGGATCGGGCTCCGCCCGTCCGCCAGCGGCGCCCCCTCGGGGGGGAGGCGGCCAGAGGGCGCTTCAGGGGGGTTAATCAAACTTGACACGCGGGTCTACCCAGACATAACAGAGATCACTGATCAGCTTGGTCACCAGCCCAATCAGCGTGAAGAGGTAGAGCGTGCCCAAGACCACGGGGTAGTCCCGCCGGATCACGCTCTCATAGCTGAGCAGCCCCAGGCCGTCCAGCGAAAACAGGGTCTCAATCAGCAGCGAACCGGTGAAGAAGGCTCCAATAAACGCAGCTGGAAACCCGGTGATGATGGGGATCAGCGCATTGCGAAACACATGCTTCCAGAGCACCTGCCGTTCGCTGAGTCCCTTGGCCCGGGCTGTCAGGACGTACTGCTTGCGAATTTCTTCCAGGAAGGAGTTCTTGGTCAGCACCGCCGTCACGGCAAAACTGCCCAGCACCATCGCGATGATGGGCAGGGTGATGTGCCAGAGGTAGTCGGTGATCCGCGCGCCCCACCCCAGGGATTCCCAGTTGGGCGAGGTCAGCCCGCGCAACGGAAACCATTGCAATTGCCCGCCGAATACCACCAGCAGCGCCACGCCAAGCACAAAGCCCGGTATGGCGTAGCCGACCAGCACGATGAGCGTGGTGACAAAGTCAAAGCGCGAACCCGCCCGCACGGCCTTGGCCACGCCCAGCGGCACGGCAATCAGGTAACTGATGAAAAAAGTCCACAAGCCCAGGCTGACGGAGACCGGCAGCTTTTCCTTGACCAGTTGCCAGACATCCTTGTGCTGGTAAAAGCTGTTGCCCAGGTCAAAGCGCGCAAAACGCCCCAGCATCTGGAAAAAGCGCTCATGCACCGGTTTGTCAAATCCGTACAGTGCCTTGATTTCTTCAATGCGCTGCGCATCGACGCCCTGCCGCCCGCGGTAGCCGGCGCCCGATGTGGCAGCGCGCTCGCCACCTGAGTCACGGCCCTGCAACTGCGCCACCATTTGCTCCACCGGCCCACCGGGCACGAACTGCACCATGACGAAGGTCAAAAGCAGCACGCCCAACAGGGTGGGAATCATCAGCAGCAGGCGCTTGAGAATGTAGCTGGCCATCGGTATGTCTGCCTGTTCTTCGGTTCTTATTTGCTGGAGGATAAATTGGCCGGCGAGGCCCACCAGGTGCTCATGGCCCAGGTGTCCGCCTGGTAATACGGCGGAATTGTCTGCGGCAGAACAAAGCGGCCCGGGCGGTAGCCGATCAGGAACGCATCGCCGTAGTACTGCGGCACCGAGTAGTAGCCATGGGTCAGCACGCGGTCCAGCGCGCGCATCGCGGAGCCGAGTTCAGGCCGGGTCTTGGCCGTCACGACTTTTTGCAGCAGGGCGTCGACCGCCGGATCGGCAATCCCCCAAACGTTCGAGGAACCCGGCGTTTGCGCGGCCCGGGAGCCGAACAGCTCCAGCAACTCACCGCCCGGTGCGGTACTGCCGGGCAGACGCAGCGTGGTGACTTCGAAGTCAAAAGCATCCATCTTCTGTTTGGACAACGAAAAGTCCACGACCCGATAAGTCATGGTGATGCCCAGCTTTTCCAGTGCCTTCTGGAAAGGCCCGACGATACGAATCAATGAGGGCTGGTCATTCAAAAATTCCATCGTGAAAGCCTCGTCCCTGGCGTTGCGCAGCGCACCATCCCGGTAAGTCCAGCCGGCCTCGCGCAGCAGCGCCTGGGCCTGGCGCAGGTTCTCGCGCAGGCTGCCGGGCGGCGTGGTGCTGGGCGACACGGGCACCGCGCCGAACACCTCTGGCTTGAACTGGGCGCGCAAAGGCTCCAGCAAGGCCAGTTCATCGGGTTTGGGCAGGCCTTCCGCATGAAACTCGCTGTTGGGAAAGTAGCCGTTCACGCGTTTATAAATGCCGTAAAACAGCTGGCGGTTCATCCACTCGAAATCCAGGGCCAGGCCGATTGCCTTGCGCACCCGGGCATCCTGGAACTTCGGGTTACGGATATTGAGTACATAGCCCTGGAAGTCGCCGGGGTTGCGGTTTGGAAAGGCGCGCTTGACCAGTTCACCCGAGGTGAACTGCTTGCCGGTGTACTGGCGCGCCCAGTTGCGCGAGATGAACTCGCGCAGGAAATCGAATTCACCGGCCTTCAGGCCCTCGAAGCGGGAGGTTTCATCCAGATAAATCTTGAAGCTGATGCGGTCAAAGTTGAACTGCCCCTTGCGTGTCGGCAAATCCGCACCCCAATAGGCCGGATCCCGCACATAGGTGATGTCACGGCCCATGGCCGGGTTGGCGATTTTGTAGGGCCCGGAGCCTATGGGTATTTCCGAAACGATCTGGTCGAAAGGCTTGCTGGCCCCGTTGACCTTGCCTCCTTCCCGGCCCCAGCCCCGGCTGAACACCGGCATTCCACCGACAACCAGCGGCAGTTCGGGATTTGGCGTCAGGAACTCAAAGCGCACGACGCGCTCCGAAACCACAGTCACCCCCTTGACTTCAGCGTAAATCGTGCGGTACTGGGGCGCGGCAAGTTTGCTGATGAGCTGGGTGTACGAATGCAGCACATCGGCTGCCAGCACGGGCGTGCCATCGTGAAAACGCGCCTTGATGTTGATGCGAAAGGTCGCCGACAGTTTGTCGGCGGCAACCTCCACGTCGTCGGCCAGCAAGCCGTAGGCCGTGGTGGGCTCTTCGGAGTTGCCTGTCAGCAGGCTTTCAATCAGCAGGCTTCCCAGGCCATAAGGTGCGGTGCCGCGCAGCGTGAAGGGGTTGAACTTGTCAAAGTTCGTGGGCCGGGTGGGCGGCACCATGCGAATCTCACCGCCCTTGGGCGCGACCGGATTTACATAATCAAAATGGGTGAAACCGGGCGGGTATTTGATGTCGCCAAACTGGGCGTATGCGTGTGCAGCCCAGGCGGGCGGTGCAAAAAAAGAAAGAATGGCCAGCAGGGTCGTCATCAAAGCAATCACCCGCACCCGCAAAAAAGACAAATCCCGCATGCGACAATTCTGCACTACTTCACGTCGGCAACGGTTGGCGGCCAGCGGGTACACCACCTGCTTCGTTCAACGCCACCAACCGCCATCAGCCGATTTATTCGTACACACTGGAGCACAAGCATGGGTTTTCTTACCGGCAAAAAACTGTTGATCACGGGCGTGTTGTCCAACCGGTCCATCGCCTACGGCATAGCCAAGGCCTGCCACGCACAAGGCGCCGAACTGGCTTTCAGCTATGTCGGTGAGCGCTTCAAGGACCGCATCACGGAATTCGCTGCTGATTTTGGCTCCAAACTCATCTTCGACTGTGACGTCGGCGATGACGCCCAGATCGAAAAGCTGTTTGCCGACCTGTCCAAAACCTGGCCGACGTTTGACGGCTTTGTGCACAGCATTGGCTACGCACCACGCGAGGCCATTGCTGGCGATTTCCTCGACGGCCTCTCGCGCGAGGGCTTCAAGATTGCCCACGACATCAGCGCCTACAGCTTTCCGGCCATGGCCAAGGCGGCGCTGCCCTACCTCAACAACAAGTCGGCGTTGCTGACCCTGACCTACCTGGGCGCGGTACGCACCGTGCCCAACTACAACACCATGGGACTGGCCAAGGCCAGCCTGGAGGCCTCGGTGCGCTACCTGGCCGAATCGCTGGGCCCCAAGGGCATGCGCGTCAACGGCATCAGCGCCGGCCCGATCAAGACCCTGGCCGCCAGCGGCATCAAGGGCTTCGGCAAGATTTTGAGCGTGGTCGCTGAGGCCTCGCCCATTCGCCGCAATGTAACGATTGAGGACGTCGGCAACGTGGCGGCCTTTTTGCTGAGCGACCTGGCAGCAGGGGTCAGCGCTGAAATCACCTACGTGGATGGCGGTTTCAGCCACGTGGTGGGCGGCATTGCCGAGCCAGCCGAAGCCGGCTGAGGCGGCGTCAGGTCAAGCGTGCGGGCCGCACGCTCTGCGCGGGCCGAAAACTCAGTGACAAATCCACCGCCAGTCCTTTATCGGCGGGCGCAGGCAGCTATCAAACAGGCGCTTCGACAGCTTCTACCCGCTCATGGCCGCCGCCAGGGGTCCTCTGGGCACGTCGGCGAAGACCGGCCTCAGAACAGGAAAATTGCCGATTGCCAAACCTGCCCATGATGGGATACTGGTTTCGAAAGCCTGAATTTCCTGTTTTTATCCTTGCTTTGACCATGTACTGCGCCCCCTGATACGGCGCCGTCGTTGCCTGCATCGCCTTTCTCACCAGCCAAGGACAGACGCATGAGAACTGCAGCCGCCCACCGCCGCGCCACACACTTCGCCGTTGTCCTTGCGGTGGTCTGCACGGCCGCAGGCAGGGCTTTCGCCCAGGAGCAGCCCGCCGAACCCGCCGCTGCCAAAAGCGCAGCGCCAGCTGTCGCCGCTGAATCCGCCGCGCAGCCCAGAAACTATGCGCTGCCGGCACTGGAAATCATTGGCTTCGACTTTCTGCTGAACCGCGTCAACCGGTATTACGGCAGCAGCCGCGACGATTACGACGTCAGCCTGGGGTCGATCCGGCGCAACCTGCGAAGCGGCTGGGGCGTGGACGACGACCCGTTCAAGACCAACCAGTTGGGCCATCCCTACCAAGGCTCGATGTACCACGGCTTCGCCCGCTCCGCCGGTTTCAACTACTGGGAGTCGCTGGGCTACACTTTCGCCGGCAGCGCTGCGTGGGAGGTCGCCGGCGAGAAAACACGACCCTCGCGCAACGACCAGATATCCTCGGGCATAGGTGGCACTTTTTTGGGCGAGGCCTTGTTCCGCATGGCCAACCTGGTGCTGGAAAAAGGCGATGGCGTTCCGCGCTTCTGGCGCGAAGCCGGCGCCGCGATGATCTCACCGTCCACCGGCTTCAACCGGCTGGTCCAGGGCCGCCGCCTGGACACGATCTTCGCCAGCAACAATCCGGCCTACTACAGCCGCGTGCAGTTCGGACTGATGGGCACGGTGCAAAACGTTCCGGGCACCTCGACCCAGGTCAAACGCAACGAGGCGCAGGTCGACTTCTCGCTGGACTACGGCCTGCCGGGAAAGGACGGCTATCAGTACCGCCGCCCCTTCGACTACTTTTCGTTCCAGGCCACGGCCTCCAGCGCCAATATGTTCGAGAACGTCATGACGCGGGGGCTGCTGCTGGGCAATGACTACGAGGTCGGCAAGAACTACCGCGGCCTGTGGGGCCTGTACGGTAGCTACGACTACATCTCGCCGCAGGCGTTCCGCATCTCGAGCACGGCGCTGTCGCTGGGCACCACCGGCCAGTGGCGGGCCAACGATTCGGTCGTGGTGCAGGGCACCGCCCTGGCCGGTGCGGGCTACGCGGCCGTGAGCACCATCAACGGCGCCTCCGACCGCGATTACCACTACGGCATGGCGCCACAGGCGCTGCTGGCCCTGCGAGTCATCTTCGGCGACCGCTCTTCGCTGGACCTGACCGGGCGCGAATACTTCGTGAGCGGCGTCGCCAGCGGCGGCCGCGGCGGGCACGACAACATCGTGCGCCTTGACCTGGCCTACACCTGGCGCATCCACAAGCAGCACGCCATCACCGTGAAGTACCTGTTGAACCGCCGCGACGCGACCTACCCCGATCTGGGCAACCGCACGCAATCCCGCGGCACGTTCGGCGTCTTCTACACGCTGCTAGGCCACGACCATTTCGGCGCCGTCGACTGGCGCTGAGGGCGCAGAGGTGCGCAAGAATCTCGAACTGGCTTGGGCTTCGGTGCTATCAAGCCCGTCGCCAATACTCATAACACCAGGCAGTTTCAAACCCGGCCCGCTGATAGAGTGCCCGGGCCGGCGCGTTGCCGGCCTCTACCTGCAAAAAAGTGCGCTCAAACCCTCTGTGCATCGCGGCGTCGGCCAGCCCGGCCAGCACACGCCCGGCCAGGCCCCGGCCTCTGAGGGCCTGATCGGTGCGCATGCCGTGCACGCTGGACCAGCCATGGCCGAAGGCAGCGGCACCAGCGGCCACGGTTTTCCCGTTCTCACGGACACTCGCATAGAGCGAATTACGTGCCCGGCTCAGCGTGTTGACGCGGCTGGCGCCATCGACGGGGTCAAAGCCCTCGCCCAAAAACAGGGCAGCCCACGCCTCATCAGGTGAATTGGCGGTTTCGGCGGGAATTTGAGTAGATACCTCGCGCATGGCTTTGGCCGTGCTCACCTGAACCAGCACCGGGCGCTCCGTCTTGTAGCCACACCGTTTCAGCTCTCGCCGCAAAAGTTCGAAGCAAGGTTCAGTCGCGACACGAAAGACCGCCGACATGCCGCGTGCCTCGTAACGCGCTTCAATCCTGCCCACCACGGCTTCATCGGTCGCTATGTGCCGAAGCGGGACCGCACTTTTGGCCCGGCTAACGGTTCCCCTGTCGAAAGGCAGGAGCCAGCCGTCCAGTTCCTCAAGGGCTTCGGGGGATACGGCCGCAATAGTGGCCCGCTCTATCGCTTCAATGTCGCTGGAGGTCATGGTTTGCATGTGAAAGGCCTTGGCGCCGGGACTGGTGGATGGAATATGCCGGCGACAGTCGCGCACATTTTCATGCACCTTTGAGCTTGGGCTTCAGGCCGCTTGAAGGGCATGGCGCTTGCGCCGCCGCATTTTGAAATATAAACTGTACATTTGTACAGTTAAAAGAAAATCCATGGCAATTCAAACCCTGACGCACACCCCGGCCCGCATGGCACTTTTTCGGTTGAAGACGCTGCACCTGCTGATGATTTTCGCGGGCCTGCTGGCGCCGGCTCCGCCCCTGTTGGCAGCGCCCGATGCTCCGCCGCTGATGCTGGCCAAGGTGTACCACGCCGGTGTTTCACTTCCGGACTACTGGGCCAGCGAAAAATATGACGGTGTGCGTGGCTACTGGGATGGCGAAAAGCTGCTGACCCGTGGCGGCGAGCGCGTTGCTGCGCCGGCATGGTTCACGGCGGGCTGGCCAAAAGTACCCATGGATGGTGAGCTCTGGGCTGGCCGCGGGCAGTTTGCCAAAGCGCTTTCGACGGTGCGACAGAAAACCCCGGACGATGCAGCGTGGCGCACGATGCATTTCATGGTGTTCGATTTACCCGCGCAAGGTGGCCCCTTTAACGAACGAATTCCGGCACTCAACGGCCTCGTGAGCCAGATTGACCAGCGCTGGGTACAAGGGGTGACACAGGTCAAGCTGGCAAACCAGCAGGCTTTGCAAAGCCTGCTGGTTAAAACCGTCAAACTTGGTGGCGAGGGCCTGATGCTGCATCGCGGCGCGTCACTTTACAAAGGCCAGCGCACCGACGACCTGCTCAAGGTGAAAACGCATGAAGACACGGAGGCCCGCGTGATTGCGCACATCCCGGGTCAGGGGAAATATGCGGGTGCGCTGGGAGCACTGCTGGTGGAACTGCCGGAAGCAGATGGCAAACCGGGCCAGCGTTTCAAGCTCGGTAGCGGTTTCAGCGATGCACAACGCCAGAACCCACCAGCGCCGGGCAGCATCGTCACTTTTCGCTATCGCGGCCTGAACGACAGCGGAATTCCCCGCTTTGCCAGCTTCATGCGGGTACACGAAGACATGCCAAAACATGCCGTAGCTAATCAATAAGCAAGATCAACCAGCAGGATAAAAGATAAGCAGCAGGGGGAAGCAACAGGGCTGGCAGCGGGTGCCCGCCACCGGGACGGAACACCCCACCAGGAGGGAACGCCCTATTTCTGATCTTTCTTCACGCAATCGGCGTAGTACCGCATTTTGCCTTTGGCATCAACCTGCTCCACGAGGCCGTGAATGTCGGTTTCGAAACCCGGGCATTGCGCATTGAACTCGCGGGCAAACTTGAGGTAATCAACGATTTTCTTGTTGAACACCTCGCCGGGAATCAGCAGCGGAATACCCGGCGGATAAGGCGTCACCAGTCCGACCGTGATGCGGCCTTCCAGCTGATCGATCTCGACTCGCTCTGTCGTGCGGTGGGCAATGTGGGCATAGGCGTCGCTGGGCTTCATGGCCGGCGCCAGGTCACTCAAATAGACCTCGGTCGTCAACCGTGCAATGTCGTATTTGGCGTAGAGGGCATGAATGTGCTGGCACAGGTCGGCCAGACCCATGCGCTCGTATTTCGGAAACTTCTGGCAGAACTCGGGCAGGATGCGCCACATCGGCTGGTTCTTGGCGTAGTCGTCCTTGAACTGCTGAAGCGCCGTCAGCAGGGTGTTCCAGCGGCCTTTGGTGATGCCGATGGTGAACATGATGAAGAAGCTGTAAAGCCCGGTTTTCTCCACGATCACGCCGTGCTCGGCCAAAAACTTGGTCACGATGCTGGCAGGAATACCGGTTTTGGCGAATTTGCCATTCAGATCCAGGCCTGGCGTGACGATGGTCGACTTGATCGGGTCCAGCATGTTGAAGCCCGTCGCCATCTGGCCAAAGCCATGCCAGTTATTGGCACCGTTCCTGGCTGTCTTGGCACTGCGCGACTCGCCCTTGATGATCCAGTCCTCGGCCAAGCCAATGCCTTCCTCCACAAGCTTGTCCGGCCCCCAGACCTTGAACCACCAGTCACTGCCGTATTCATCGTCGATCTTGCGCATGGCCCGGCGGAAGTCCAGCGCCTCGGCAATGCTCTCCTCGACCAGCGCGGTGCCGCCGGGCGGCTCCATCATGGCGGCGGCCACATCGCAACTGGCGATGATGCTGTACTGAGGCGACGTCGAGGTGTGCATCAGGTAGGCCTCATTGAAGAGGTGCCTGTCGAGTTTGGTGTTTTGCGAGTCCTGCACCAGCACATGGCTGGCCTGGCTGATGCCGGCGAGCAGCTTGTGAATCGACTGGGTTGCATACACCACGGCATTTTTCGGCCGGATGCGGTTTTTGCCCATGGCGTGGTAGCTGCCATAAAACGGGTGGAAGGCCGCATGAGGCAGCCAGGCTTCATCAAAATGCAGGTTGTCCACATAGCCATCGAGCATGCCCTTGATGGTTTCGGTGTTGTAAAGCACGCCGTCATAGGTCGATTGCGTGAGCGTCAGCACGCGTGGCTTGACGGTGTCCGCATCAACACCCTTGAGCAGCGGGTTGGCCCTGATCTTGGCCTTGATGGCCTCGGGCTCGAATTCGCTTTGCGGGATCGGGCCAATGATGCCGAAATGGTTTCGCGTGGGCTTCAAGAACACCGGAATTGCACCGGTCATGATGATGGCGTGCAGGATGGACTTGTGGCAGTTACGGTCCACCACCACCACATCGCCCGGCGCCACCGTGTGGTGCCACACCATCTTGTTGCTGGTGGAGGTGCCGTTGGTCACGAAGAAACAGTGGTCCGCGTTGAAGATACGCGCCGCATTGCGTTCGCTGGCGCCGATGGCGCCGTCGTGGTCAAGCAGCTGGCCCAACTCCTCGACCGCGTTGCACACGTCGGCACGCAGCATGTTTTCGCCGAAGAACTGGTGAAACATCTGCCCAACCGGGCTTTTCAGAAAGGCCACGCCACCCGAATGGCCGGGGCAGTGCCAGGAGTATGAACCGTCCTCGGCGTAGTCCAGCAGCGCCTTGAAGAAAGGCGGCTGCACACCTTCGAGGTAGCTCTTGGCCTCGCGCAGGATGTGGCGCGCCACAAACTCGGGTGTGTCCTCGAACATGTGAATGAAGCCGTGCAGCTCGCGCAGGATGTCGTTGGGAATATGGCGCGAGGTCTTGGTTTCACCGTAAACGTAAATCGGCACATCAAGATTTTTACGGCGCACCTCTTCAATGAAGTTGCGCAGGTTCAGCACGGCAGGATCCAGATCCGGGCCGGGCGTGAATTCCTCGTCGTCAATCGACAGGATAAAAGCGCTGGCACGGCTTTGCTGCTGGGCGAATTGCGACAGGTCGCCATAGCTGGTGACACCCAGCACCTCAAAGCCTTCGCTTTCAATGGCCTGGGCCAGCGCGCGAATACCCAGCCCCGAGGTGTTCTCGGAGCGGAAGTCTTCGTCAATGATCACAATCGGAAAGCGGAATTTCATGGGAATGGCTGCAGTTCATGGGCGCCCTGAACCTGTCGGAGGGCATGAGGGGAAACGCTCAAATGGGCATAGACAGGTTGAGCCCGAACGGTTTGGCTGGCGACTGCGAAGTGTAAGGAAATATTGTTGCTGTACGCTTGCGCAGCGGTCTATTTGCCCCAAAATGTAGCGCATCACCGACAAAAGGAAGAAACATGAGCGAATCGACCATCTGGTGGCTGCTGGCAGGTAGCGCGGTCGCGGTTGAACTGGTCACCGGAACTTTTTACCTGCTGATGCTGGCTGTGGGATTCGTCGCAGGCGCCATCGCCGCTCATTGGGGTTTTGCCATTATCGGCCAAATGGTGATCTCTGCTGCTGTAGGGGGTGGCGCAGTGGCCGCCTGGCACTGGTACCGCGGCAAAACCCCGGCCCCCCTGCCTGCAAATGCAAATCGGGATGTCAACCTGGATATTGGTGAGCCGGTACAGGTCGCGCAGTGGAATGCCGACGGAACCACTACCGTGAAATTTCGTGGCGCCCTCTGGACAGCCGTACCTGCCGACCTGGCCGAACCGGCCACCACTGGAAACTTTCGCATCAAGGAAATGCAGGGCAATCGCCTGGTGCTCGAAAAGCTGTAAAGCATCCCCGGCTATCCAGGATCTCGGGCTTTTCATTCCCTGCTGCCGATTCGCCAGCCTGGCAGGCCTTGCAAGCCTTGCAGGCACTCAACTCGCTAATTTGAACTAATCAACAATCAACGGAGGAACCATGGAAATAGCACTCGTCATCCTGATCGTGGCTGGCATCTTTATCGTACGCAGCATCAAGGTGGTGCCGCAACAAAATGCCTGGGTGATCGAGCGCTTGGGCAAATACCACGGCAGCCTGACGCCAGGCCTGAATTTCCTGGTGCCTTTTGTCGATCGGGTGGCCTATAAGCACAGCCTGAAAGAGATCCCGCTGGACGTGCCCAGCCAGGTGTGCATTACCCGAGACAACACACAGCTGCAGGTTGACGGCATTTTGTACTTTCAGGTCACCGACCCCATGCGTGCCAGCTACGGCTCATCCAACTACATCGTGGCCGTGACGCAGCTGGCCCAAACCTCGCTGCGCTCCGTGATCGGCAAGCTTGAGCTCGACAAGACCTTTGAAGAGCGCGACATCATCAACGCGCAAGTCGTGGCCGCCATTGACGAGGCCGCGCTCAACTGGGGCGTGAAGGTTTTGCGCTACGAGATCAAGGACCTGACGCCGCCCAAGGAAATTCTCCATGCCATGCAGTCGCAAATCACCGCCGAACGCGAAAAACGCGCGCTGATTGCCGCATCCGAGGGTCGCAAGCAGGAACAGATCAACATTGCCACCGGTGAACGCGAGGCCTTCATCGCCCGCTCGGAAGGTGAAAAACAGGCGGCCATCAACAATGCGCAGGGCGAGGCTTCAGCCATCATGGCCGTGGCAGAAGCCAATGCCAGAGCCATCGAGGTGGTTGCTGCGGCGATCCGCCAGCCCGGCGGTGAACAAGCCGTACAGTTGAAGGTCGCCGAAAAAGCCGTTGAGGCCTATTCCAGCGTAGCGGGCGACGCCACCACTACCCTGATCGTGCCAAGCAACATGACCGAGGTGTCGGCACTGATCGCGTCGGCCATGAAGATGGTGCAGTCCAGCAGGGCATGATCAATATCGCTTTATAGGTACAGCCATGAGTGCAAAAAATGTTCTGGGCGGCGAGCTGCTTCCGTGCTCTTACGACCCGCTCACGGGTTACTTCCGGGACGGCTGCTGCAACACCGATGCGTCCGATCTCGGCTCCCATCTGGTCTGCGTGCGGGTCACCCCGGAATTTCTCGCCTTCTCCAGCGCGCGCGGAAATGACCTCGTCACGCCGCAACCGCAACACCGGTTTGCCGGGCTCAAACTAGTGGACTGTAACGTTTAAAACGGAAGTATCATTGTGGCCATGGAGGTTGCGATGAAACTGACCAAAAGCGAACGCATGGAACTTCAACAGCAAGCTGCAGCGAGGAACGCCCGAGCCGATTCGGCGCGCCACGCCCGATTGATCCTGCTGCTGGCCGATGGGCTCACTTGGGCGGAGATTCGCACCAAGCTGGATTGCAGCGACAGCTACATCGATCGCTGGAGCAAGCGCTTTGAAAGTGATCGC
>NZ_JBFUKG010000018.1:0-123107 GCF_056400945.1 Polaromonas sp. P4_H1
GCAAAGCGGTCGGACCGTGGGTCGGTAAAGCTGGTGCGGTGCTTGGACACGCCTGGGGCGAAGTCCTTTACCGAGATAAGCCCCGACTTCGCGAATCACCATAGGGGCCAGCAAGGCGAGGGTTCTGAAAGCCGCTTTGCAACGAAAAGGCCGGATATAAGCAAGCAGTCAATCCGCCCGGCCAGAACTTCCAATCAGCACTTGCCTCACGGAAGGCGTCCATATAAGCACCGCAGGCTGCCCGTAGCGAAGCGAAGGGACGCAGACAGCAGGGTCGCCTTTTGGTATTCGCGTAACTTCGCTTTGCGAAGTGAGCGAATCCCCACTGCGTGAACTTTTGCTTACTTTTATTTTGGCGAAGCAAAAGAAAAGTGAGTAGCCGCCGGGCTACCCCCGGCCAGCCACCCTCAGCAAAGCCAACCAGCTATCAACTCAATAGCAAACGATGCCTGAACCCTAAGAACGGGAAAGCTCATTCACCCCGCGACGGCACATCACTCCACGGCTCCCCCCGGTACCAGGCATGCCGGGCCAGACGCAACATGGGCTTGTCCCCCGCCGTGTCGCCGTAAGCATAGAGCGTCACCTGGCTGGCGGCATAAGCGCCAAAGCGTTCCGGCAGCCACGCCTTGAGCCGACGCACCTTTTCCTCGCCGTGACAATTGGCGGTGCTCATGCGTCCGGTCAGGCGGCCATCCACCACCTCAAGGCCGGTACAGATCAGCGCGTCAAAGCCCAGTTGCCGGGCCGCGTGCTGCAGGTAAATATCGGGCGAGGCACTGACAATCACGCAGCAGTGCCCGGCCTGCCGGTGCTGCGCCAGCCGCGCCATGGCCCAGTCCTGCAACTGGTGCGGCAAGTCACGCCCGGCCCAGTCAGCCGCCCAGTGCGCCACCTCGACACTGCTGCGCCCGGTCAGCGCCATTTTGAGCAGGCGCGCCTTGGCCACGTCATTGCGTACCAGCTTCAGCGCATAACCAGCCATCCACGGCCCGCTCAGCAGCAGGGCCCGTAAAAATCCGGGCCAGCCCAGGCCACGGGCAAGAAACGGCAGCAGGGTGTCGCGCCGGGTCAGCGTGCCGTCGAAGTCAAACGCGGCGACAACGGGGCCGGCTACCTCGGACATCGCACCTGCCCGCAATAGCGTTCGCAAAACGGGCACCCGGTCATCGGCAATGCGGAGGGTATGTTGTAGTAGTGCTTGAAAATAGTCCCCAACACCCCTTCGCGGTAGGCTTGGTACTTGAACCCGGTGCCCTCCACCGCATAAAACGGCGCACCATTCTGGGTGAAGCTGAGCACACGCACCGCTTCAAAATAGGGCTGGAAGTCCTCCAGTCTGGGGCTGCCGAACGTGATGACGCGTATGGTTTTTCCTTGGTAGAGCGAAAAATCAACCAGCTGATCGTCCTGCCGGGAGTGGAACTTCCCGACACCAAACACCGGCATGTACTGCCGGCGCTCAAAGCCGTAAATCGAGGCCGGCGTGAAGGCATCGCCCATCAGCACCACGCCCGGGCTGCTGACTTGCCGCAGGATCTCGGCGGTTTTATAGCTGCGGATGATTTGCGGATAAAGCTTGGTGCTGCGCCAGGTGTCCAGCGTGGTCAGGTGAAGGCCGGCCACCACCAGCACATGCAGGCCCGCAAACACGGCGAGACCCTTGGCGCAGGTCTTGAGTTTGTCGGCCGGCAAGGCAAACGCCAGAAACGCAAAGCCGAAGGGGTAAAACGACAGCACCCAGTGCAGGCCGATCACCTTTTTGGCCGACAGCAGCGCAAAAAACAGCAGAGGCACCACCACCAGGCAAGCCAGCAGGCGCTGGGCCGGCGCCGCCAGCGCCGCGCTGGCCACCAGCATCTTGCGGTATTTGAAGGCCAGCCACACCGCCACCGGCGTGATCAGGTAGGCCATCATGACGACATAGAGCAAGGGCTTGCGCCACTCGAACGAGGCCTCCTCGTTGCGGTTGTACACGTTGAACATGATGTTCGGCCAACCGTGCGACATGTTCCAGGCGATGTTGATGGCCGGCCCGGGCAGCGCGCAGACCACCAGCAGGGCAAAGCCCGCGAGCCGCTGGCGGCGGTAGAGCGCAAAGTACACGAGGTAGGTCAGGCCCAGCACCACCGAGAAATACTTCGACAAAAACGCGCAGCCCAGAAACAGGCCCGACAGCGCATACAGGCCATAGGCCGCCCGGTCAAGCTGCTCGCGGCGTTCGGCGCGCAGCAAGGCGGCCACCGACAGCGCCGACCAGAAAATCAGCGGCGTGTCGGTGGTGATCAGCATGTTGAGCCAGTTCAGCGGCGCCAGCCAGAACAGCAGCACGGCCCAGGCCGCACGCTCCCGGTCGAGAGGCTTGAGCCCCCACCAGAGCGCAGCGCCCACGCCCAGCGGCAGCAGCACCACCGGCAGGCGAATCGACCAGATACTGTCGCCGAACGTGGCGCGCATCAGGGCGATCAGCCAGCCCACCATGGGCGGATGGTCCGAGTAGCCCCAGTTGGGGTAGACGCCCCACCAGTAGAAGAAAGCCTCGTCCCCGCTGATCGGGAATGTCGCGGAAATCCAGAGTCTGAGCAGCAACGACGCCAGCCCCACGCCCAGCAGCCATCGGCTCAATGAAGTGGTGCGCAGCGAGGCTGCCAAGGGGTCGGGGCGGTGATTCTGGGGCATGGAAGGCTGACGCAAGGGAGCAAAGGACGTAAGGAGCGCTATGGGCGCGATGGGCGCAAGCTGGGGCCGTCGGCAGGTTTTACCGGAAGCTGATTTCCTTGCGAATGGCCGCACTATAAAGCAAGGCCACCACGCCGATGGCAACCGCCAGCCACAGGGTGAGCAGGCGGGTCAGCACGGTGATGGTCAGGGCTTCGCCGGGGGTCGCGCCCTGCGCCACCAGCAGGCCGGTCAGCACGGCTTCGGTGCCGCCCAGGCCGGCGGGCAAGGCAGACAGCGCACCCGCCACCATGGCCAGCGCGTAAAAGCCCGTCGCGGTCAGCAGCGGCAGGTGAATGTCCAGGTCACGGGCGATCAGCCAGACCGCCATCCCCTGCGCGGCCCAGGCGGTCAGGGTCAGCGCAAACCAGGTCAGCGGACGCACCGCCAAGCAATGCCAGGCCTCTTTCAGCCATGCAAAACGATGGCGCAGCGTGGCGCGGTACCTGAGCACCAGGCCCAGCAGGATCGCGGCCACCAGCACAGCGACTGCCACCAGGCCGGCAAGAAACAGGGGCGCCGCCCGCACTGCGCCATGCGTCAGCACCCACCACGCGGCGGGCAGGCACAGCAGCAGCAGGCACAGCAGATCGGCCAGCCGCTCGGCGCCGAAAATCGCCAGGCTTTGCCCGGCGCCCAGGGGCTGGCGCGCCAGCATCAGGCCGCGCACCGCCTCCCCGATATTGCCGGGGGTGGGCGTGAAGGCATAGCCCGCCAGGTACAGGCGCAGGCCCTTCGCCCAGCCAAAATGGCGCCCGTAGTGCGCCATCCACAGGCGCCAGCGCATGCCGCGCAGCAGGTAATTGAGCAGGCACAACGCGATGGCCTGCACGCCGGTCCAGGACCCCAGGCGCGCCAGCGAGGCCCGCGGGCTGTCGCCCCACACCAGCAGGGCGGCCGCGTAGGCGGTGGCCACCACACCCAGCACCAGCAGCAGCTGTTTGACGGGCAGGTGAACCGGCCCTTCGTCCGCCTTGCCGGTGGTCGAAGGGCGCGCCGCCAGCGGTGCGTCCTCGGGCGTCACAGCCGGTGACCCAGAAAGATGGCCATCCACAACACGCCGGCCGCCAGAATCCACGGGTCGCTCAGCAGATCGCGCGCGACGTCTTCGCCACGGCCACGGTGCACCTGGTAGGTGTAGCGCAGCATGCCAAAAATGACGACGGGCACGGTGTAGAGCAGGCGCTCGCCATGCTGCAGCTGGGCCTCGGGGCTGGTGGCAAACAGGCTGTAGTTGGTCAGTGTGGCGGTCATGGTCACGGCCATGAAGGTATCGAGCAGGGCCGACGGGTAATGCGCCAGCACGGCGCGCTGGCTGGCTTCCTCATGAAAGGTTTCGGCCTTGCGCTTGCAAAAGCCCAGGAAAAGCGCGACAAAAATACCGGTCAGCAGCAACCAGCGCGAAGGCGGGATCCCGACGGCCACCGTACCCGCCAGCAGCCTGAGCATGAAACCCGATGCAATGATGGACACATCGACCACCGGCACCTGCTTGAGCCGCCAGGAATAGGCCAGGTTGAACACCACATAGGCCGCGAGCAGCGCAAGCAGGGTGCGGTTGCCGGCGGCCAGCAGCAGCCCACTGGCCAGCAGCAGGCCCGCCAGCACCAGCGCCACGGGCACGGCCACGGCGCCGCTCGCCAGGGGACGGCGGTTTTTGACAGGATGCAGGGCATCGCTGGCGCGGTCATGCCAGTCGTTGACGATGTAGACCATGCTGGAGACGCAGCAAAACGCGGCAAAAGCATACAGGACGCGCCCGACGAGGGGGCCGTCCTGCCAGGCCTGGCTGAACACCAGGCCGGCAAACACAAAACCGTTTTTAAGCCATTGGTGCGGCCGAATGAGCCTGAGCAGCGCAAGCAGGGATGAGGGGAGAGAAAACATCAATAGTGGAGGGAAAGCCTCCGGTCTGGGGACGACGTTCAAGCATAACTGAGTGGGCCGGCTCTTTATTTCTCTAGATGGGCTGAAAACCAGGCCAGAGTTTCAGCATCACCCCCTCCTTTGCACGCCCGTTTTGGTGTGACCAGGCCCCAGCCCGACAACGCTTTCGCGCAGACTCACTCCCGCACGCGGCCCTGCGAATCAATCAGACTCAGCTCCACCAACCTGGAGCCCACACGGTCGCCGTCGAAATGGATCCGGAAGCCTCCCAGGTCCATCTCCTGCATGGTGTCCAGCGCCTTGCGCAACTTGACGCGGGTGGGCTCCTTGCCGGCCTTGCGCAGGGCTTCGGTGTAGGCCCAGGCGGCGATATAGCCTTCGAGCATGTAGACATTGGACTTGCCCAGCTTGGCCGCGGCCGCCTCGGCCTGCAGCTCACGCACCAGGCTGCTTTTAGCATTGTCTGACTTGGGCGTCACCCGCACCACCACCACGCCCGAGCCCGCTGCCCCCAGCTGATCGGCCAACAGGCTTTCCCCGGTATTGGAGAACCCGTAAATAGGCCCTTTGTAGCCCTTGCTGCGCAAGTCGCGGATGGCGATGGCTGCGCCTTTGGGGGCACTGATCAAAAGCACGGACTCCGCTTTGACCGCCAGCACTTTGTCGGTGCCCTCCAGCGGTGCCTTGAGCAACAGGTTGGCGCCCATACCGGTCATGGTGCGCTCGGCAGAGTCCAGCGCCGCCAGCGATTCGGGATCCCTGGCATGCAATATGGCCAGCTTGCGCATCCCCAGGGTTTCCGCATGGCGCGTGATCACGAGCGCCTCTTCCGAGTAGCCGGGTCGCACCGAATACACATTGGGATAGAGCGAGCCGCGCAACTCGTCGGCCCCGGCCATGGGGCCAAACAGCAGCAAGTCGCTGTCCTTGAGCAGAGGATTGACGGCGGTGACCTGGGGTGAGCCGTAATAGCCAAACAACGAAAAAACCCGCTGGTCCAGCAGCTTTTTGGTATTGGCCAGGGTCGTTTCGGGGTTGCCGGCATCGTCCGCGGTAATCAGATCGATCTTGCGGCCATGGATACCGCCCGCCGCATTGACCCGCTCAAAATAAAGCCTGGCACCCTGCGCAAACGGCAGTGCCAGCACGGCAGCCGGACCGGTCATGGCCACCGACTGCCCCAGCGTGACAGTGGTTTTGCTCAAGCCATCCTGCGCGCTGGCCCCAGTTGCCATGGCGGCCATGGCAGCCAGCAAGGCCGTTACCATGGACACCCGAGCCAGGGCTTTCAGCACTTGCCCGCCGTTTTTGATCACAGACATGAATTACCCTTTTCCTGATTGCCGATATGGCTGTCAATATAGAGTTACACCATGCGCAATACCATCAGCATCTCCCCTAGCGTTAGTTTCGTGCAGGCTGACAGTCAGACTGTCCAGGTGCGCGGCGCCTGCCCGCACGACTGCCCCGACACCTGCTCGCTGCTGACGACCGTGGAAAATGGCGTGGCCATCAAGGTGCACGGCAACCCCGAGCACCCGCAAACCGGCGGCGTGCTGTGCAACAAGGTCTCACGCTACACCGAGCGCACCTACCACCCCGAGCGCCTGCTGCAGCCGCAAAAGCGTGTGGGGCCCAAGGGCTCGGGCCAATTCGAGCCGGTGAGCTGGGACGCCGCACTCACCGACATTGCCGGGCGCCTGAAGGCCATCGCCGCGCGCAACCCCGAGGCCATCGTGCCTTACAGCTATGCCGGCACCATGGGCCAGGTACAGAGCGAAAGCATGGCGGCGCGCTTCTTCAACCGTCTCGGCGCGTCGTTTCTGGACCGCACGATTTGCGCCACGGCGGGCGGCGAAGGCTTCACGCAGACCCTGGGCGGCAAGGTCGGCATGCGGGTGGAGTTTTTTGCCGAGTCCAAGCTCATCATCATCTGGGGCAGCAATTCGATTGGCAGCAATCTGCATTTCTGGCGCTATGCGCAGCAGGCCAAACGCGATGGCGCCAAACTGGTCTGTATAGACCCGCGCAAAAGCGAAACCGCCGAGAAATGCCACGAACACATCGCGCTGCTGCCCGGCACCGACGCGGCGCTGGCGCTGGCGCTGATGCACGAACTGATCACCCACGACTGGCTGGACCACGACTATATTGCCCGCCACACGCTGGGCTGGCAGGCGCTGAAGGAACGTGCCCTGCAATGGCCCCCTGAACGCGCCGCCGAGGTGTGCCGCGTGCCGGTTGAGCAGATCAGGGCCTTGGCCCGCGACTATGGCCAGTGTTTTGTGAACCGGCAGCCCGCTGCGATTCGCCTGAACTACGGCATGCAGCGCGTGCGCGGCGGCGGCAACGCGGCCCGCGCGGTGGCCTGCCTGCCGGCGCTGATAGGCGCCTGGCGGCACCGCGCCGGCGGCGTGCTGCTGAGCAGTTCAGGGCAGTTTCCGGTGGAAAAGGCCGCGTTGCAGCGGCCCGATCTTCTGCAGGGGCGGCAGCCGCGAACCATCAACATGAGCACGATTGGCAATGCGCTGCTGGCCGAAGCCTCGCCGCAGTTCGGCCCCAAAATCAAAGCGCTGATCGTCTACAACAGCAACCCGGTGGCGGTGGCGCCTGAATCGGGCAAGGTGGTGCAAGGCTTTGCGCGTGAAGACCTGTTCACCGTGGTGCTTGAGCATTTCAAGACCGACACGGCGGATTACGCCGACTACCTGCTCCCCGCCACCACGCAGCTGGAGCACTGGGATGTGCACAGCGCCTATGGCCACACCGACGCGCTGCTGAACCGCCCTGCCATCGCGCCGCTCGGCCTGGCCAAACCCAACACCCAGATCTTTCGCGAGCTGGCGGCCCACATGGGCTTTACCGAGCCCTGCTTTTCCGAGGACGACGAGACCTTGTGCCGTACCGTCTATGGCGACAGGATCGACTTCGGGCAACTGCTGGACAAGGGCTTTGTCACGCTGAATTTGCCCGATGCCCCGTTTGCTGCGGGCAACTTTCCCACGCCCTCGGGCCGCTGCGAGTTTTTCAGCGAGCGGCTGGCCGCGCTTGGCCTGGACGGCTTGCCCGACCATGTGCCCAACTACGAAATACCAGGTTCATCCAGCCAGTACCCTCTGGCCATGATCTCGCCGCCCGCGCGCAACTTTCTCAACTCCAGCTTCGTCAATGTGAAAAGCCTGCGCGACATCGAGGGCGAGCCGGTGCTGGAGATGCATGCCGACGACGCAGCAGCGCGCGGTATCAACAGCGGCGCTGTCGTCACGGTGTTCAATGCACGCGGAAAATACCGCGTCAAGGCAGAAGTCTCGGCGCGCGCCCGCCCCGGCGTGGTCAATGGCCTGGGCATCTGGTGGCGCAAGCTGGGGCTCGACGGCACCAACGTCAACCAGCTCACCAGCCAGCACCTGACCGACCTGGGCCGGGGGCCGGTGTTTTACGACTGTCTGGTTGAAGTTCAGGCCGGCCAGCCCGGGGAGCCTGTGGTGTGAAAACCCAGGTGGCCCAAGTGGCCCTCACCTGGCCCGCCATCCGGGCCACCGCCGTGGCAGCCATTGCCGCCCTGGGCCTGTCGGGCTGTACCGGTATCGGCTACTACTGGCAGTCGGTCAGCGGCCACCTGCAGATGATGAACGCGGCACGACCGGTCAGCGACTGGCTGGACGATGCGCAAACCCCTGAGCAGCTCAAGACCCGGCTGGCCCTGAGCCAGCGCATCCGCAGCTTTGCCGCGAGCGAACTGAAGCTGCCCGACAACGCCAGCTACCGCCGCTACGCCGACCTGCAGCGCCGGGCCGTGGTGTGGAACGTGGTGGCGGCTCCCGAGTTGTCGCTCACCCTCAAGACCTGGTGCTTTCCGGTAGCGGGCTGCGTGGGCTACCGCGGTTATTTTTCCGAAACCGAGGCGCGCGCCGAAGCGGCGCGGCTGCAAACCGCGGGGCTGGAAGCCGGCGTCTTCGGCGTGCCGGCCTACTCCACCCTGGGCTGGCTGAACTGGGCCGGTGGCGATCCGCTGCTCAACACCTTCATCGCCTACCCCGAAGGCGAGCTGGCCCGGCTGATCATTCATGAACTGGCGCACCAGGTGGTCTACGCCCAGGATGACACCATGTTCAACGAATCATTTGCGACGGCGGTGGAACGGCTGGGCGGCCAGCGCTGGCTCGCCACCCAGGCCAGCCCGGCGGCCCGTGCCGAGTATGCGGCCTTTGACGGCCGGCGCCAGCAATTCCAGACGCTGGTGCGGGCCACGCGGCACAGGCTGGATGCAATTTATGATTTGAATTGGGCGCCAGCCCCCGCCAGAGCCGCGCAAGTTGCCATGAAAAGCATAGCCATTTCAGATTTCAAACAACAGTATGAGCAACTCAAAATCAGCTGGGGCGGCTTCGCCGGCTACGACCCCTGGGTCGCCCAGGCCAACAATGCCGCATTTGGCGCGCAGGCCGCCTACGATGAACTGGTGCCCGGCTTTGAGGCACTGTTCAAGCGCGAAGGCGGCGACTGGCGGCGGTTTTATGATGCGGTGAAGCGACTGGCCAGCCTGCCCAAGGAAGCGCGGCGCCAGGCCCTTGAAACCCATAACACCGATAAATAAACCAACAAGCAAGCAAGGAGACGCCCATGGCAGAGATTCACATCCATCGCCAGCACGGCTTGGGCCTGGCGCAGGCGCGCAAGATGGCCTTTCAATGGGCAGAGCAGGTCGAAGAAGAGTTCGACATGGAATGCGTCTATGAAGAAGGCGACACCACCGACGAAGTGAGCTTCAAGCGCTCGGGCGTCTCGGGCACCCTCACCGTCACCCCGGACAGCTTCGAGCTGCAGGCCAGGCTCGGTTTTTTTCTCGGTGCCTTCAAGGACAAGATCGAGAGCGAAATCGTCAGGAACCTCGATGTGCTGATCGCGGAAAACGCACCCGCAGCACGCCAAACCACCGACCCCCAAGCCGACGTCCACCAGACCGCCGCCAAAAAGCCCGCGGCAAAAAAGGCTTCCCCGCCGAAGGCTCCGGCCAGGAAAGCCTGAGTCGGCAGCGCCTTGACGACCGCCACCTACAACCTGGCCAGGTTTGACCTGGTGTCCATCCGCCTGGCTGTCGCCTGCGCCCAGAGCGGCAGCCTGACCGCGGCGGCACGCGATTCGCACCTTGCGCTGGCCGCCGCGAGCAGGCGCATCCGCGAACTCGAAGATGCGCTGGGCGACCCCCTGTTCGAGCGCCACGCGCGCGGCCTGCTGCCCACCGCGGCCGGCCGCGTCTTCGTCAAGCACGGCCTGACGCTGCTGCAGACCATGGAGCAGCTCGGCGCCGAGTTGACCGACCTGCGGCGCGGCATTGCGCGCCACATCCGCCTGTGCGCCAGCAGCGCCGCTATCAGCCAGTTCCTGCCGCCGCTGCTGGCCCGCTATGGCGAGCTGCATCCGCAGGTGCATGTCGACCTGGAAGAGCAGGTGTCGGAAGCGGTGGTGTCCACCCTGCGCGAGGGCCGTGCCGATGTGGCGGTGTTTGTCGAAGGGCCGGACACCGTGGGCCTGGACACCCATCTTTTCCGCAAGGACGAGCTGGTGCTGGTGCTGCCCGGCAAGCACCCTCTGGCGGGCACCAAGGCACCAATCGCCTTTGCCGACACGCTGGACGAGGAATGGATCAGCCTGACCGCCGGCGCCGCCATGCTGCAGAAGCAGCAGCAGGCAGCCCTGGCGGCCAACCGGCCGCTCAAGCTGCGCATGCAGGTGCGCAGCTTTGACGCGGTGTGCCACATGGTGGCCTCTGGCCTGGGCATTGCGATATTGCCCAAAGGGGCCAGCCTGCCTATCCTTAAGGCCATGAAGCTGAGCTGGCGGCCGCTGGCAGACAGCTGGGCGCAGCGCCGCTTGCTGGTCGCCACCAGCGGCAACGAAAGCGATGCGGCCATCGCTTCGCTGGTGAACTTTCTGATCCAGCCTTCGCAAAATGCGAAGGCTGCGCGCCACAAACAGTAATGGACGCGAGGGGGTGGCAACCGCACACTATGCAGCCATGGACACCACCTCATCTGCCAATCCTGGCCCGCTGGCCGGCCTCAAGGTTCTTGAACTCGGGCAACTGATCGCCGGGCCGTTTGCCGCCAAAACACTGGCCGACTTTGGCGCCGACGTCGTCAAGATCGAACCGCCCGGCGCGGGCGACCCGCTGCGCAAGTGGCGCCTGCTCAAGGACGGCACCTCTGTCTGGTGGCAGGTGCAGTCGCGCAACAAGCGCTCGCTGGCGCTCGACCTGAAAGACCCGCAAGCCCAGGACATCGTGCGCAAACTTAGCATGGACGCCGACGTGCTGATCGAGAACTTCCGGCCCGGCGCCATGGAAGGCTGGGGCCTGGGGCCCGACGAACTGCTCAAACTGAACCCGCGCCTGATCATGCTGCGCATCAGCGGCTACGGCCAGACCGGCCCCTACCGCGACCGCCCCGGCTTTGGCGTGGTGGCCGAAGCCATGAGCGGCCTGCGCCACCTGACGGCCGAACCCGGTCGCGTGCCGGTGCGCGTCGGCGTGAGCATTGGCGACACGCTGGCCGCACTGCATGGCGTGATCGGCATCCTGCTGGCGCTGCACCATCGCACGGCCCACGGCGTCGGCCAGGTGATTGACGTGGCGCTGTATGAAGCGGTCTTCAACTGCATGGAAAGCCTGCTGCCCGAATACAGCGCCTTTGGCGCGGTGCGCGGCCCGGCCGGCAGCGCCCTGCCCGGCATTGCACCGAGCAATGCCTACCGCTGCAAGGACGACGGTTATGCCCTGATTGCGGGCAATGGCGACAGCATTTTCAAGCGGCTGATGGCCGTAATTGGCCGTGGCGACCTGGCCGCCGACCCGGCGCTGGCAGACAACGCCGGCCGGGTGGCGCGCGTCGCCGAAATCGACGAAGCGATCGGCCAGTGGGCGGCGCAGGGCACCGTGGATGAGGCGCTGGCGGCGCTCGACAAGGCCTCGGTGCCGGCAGGCCGCATCTACACGGTGGCCGACATCGCCGCCGACCCGCACTACCAGGCACGCGGCATGCTGGACAGCGTGCAGATGGACGACGGCAGCACGCTAACCGTGCCCGGCATCACGCCCAAGCTCTCGCTCACACCCGGTGGCCACCGGCGCAACGCCCCCGTGCTGGGCCAGGACACCGACGCCGTGCTGCACGAACTCGGCCTCACGCCCGCGCAGATCCAGGGCCTCAAGGACAAAGGCATCGTTTCGTGCACTGCTACAGGAGCCCAATCATGACAACACGGATCTACTTCAACGAGGTGGCGACGCGCGACGGCTTTCAGATCGAGCCCACCTTCATCCCCACAGACACCAAGGTGGCGCTGATTGATGCCCTGAGCGAATGCGGCTACGCCAAGATCGAAGCGACCTCCTTCACCTCGCCCAAGGCGATCCCGATGCTGCGCGATGCCGAAGAGGTGATGGGCCGCATACGCCGTGTGCCCGGTGTCGAGTACACGGTGCTCGTGCCCAACCTGCGTGGGGCCGAGCGCGCGCTGGAGTCACGGGCCGATGAGCTCAACCTTGTCATGTCCACCTCCGAGACGCACAACCTGGCCAACCTGCGCATGCCGATGGCGCGCAGTTTTGCGGCGCTGTCGGACGTGATTGCGCATGTTGATGGCCGCACCCCCATCAACGTCTCGCTGTCCTGCTGCTTTGGCTGCCCGATGGAAGGCGAGGTGCCGCAGGAAAGCGTACTGGCTTGGGTCAACCGCTTTGCCGACCTGGGCGAGGACCGGGTCAGAGGCGTCACGATCTGCGACACCACCGGCATGGCACATCCGGCCCAGGTCAGCCGCATGGTGGAGGCGCTGCAGCAGCGCTTTGAGCAATTGCAACTGACGCTGCACTTTCACAACACGCGCGGCATGGGCCTGGCCAATGTGCTGGCCGCCGTGCAAGGCGGCATCACGCGCTTTGACGGCTCACTCGGCGGCCTGGGCGGCTGCCCCTACGCGCCCGGCGCCAGCGGCAACATCAGCAGCGAAGATGCCATCCACATGCTGGCCGCCATGGGCTACGACACCGGCATCGATTTGCCTAGGCTGCTCGAAGTGGCGCGGCAGATGCCGCACATCGTCGGCCACGAGGTGCCGGGCCAGGTGGCCAAGGCGGGGCGCATTGAGGACCTGCATCCGGCGCCGGAATTTGTGGCGGCCCTGCGGGAGCAGTTCGCGTGATTAACCATCTGGACCATCTGGTACTGACCACGTCCAACGAAACCGCCTGCGTCGATTTTTATACCCGGGTGCTCGGCATGACGCTGGAAAGCTTTGTCGGTGGCACGCCGCCGGTGGAGCGCAAGGCCTTCAAGTTCGGCAACCAGAAAATCAATCTGCATGTCAAGGGCGCCGAGTTCGAGCCCAAGGCGCATCTGCCGGTGCCGGGCGCACTGGACTTGTGTTTCATCGCCAGCGTGCCCCTGCAGCAGGTGATGGAGCGGCTGGAGCGCGAACGCTGGCCGATCGTCGAAGGGCCTGTTTTACGCACCGGCGCCACGCAAAAAATCCGCTCGGTCTATGTACGCGACCCCGACCTCAACTTGATCGAGATTTCAGAATTGGCCTGAACCGGCATCCATCACCATTCCAGGAGACAAAAAATGACTTTCATTTCCCGCAGAACCCTTGTAACCGTTGCCGGCCTGGCCGCTGCCTCATGGCTGAACCCGGTGCGCGCGCAGCTCGCAGGCAAGCCGGTCACCCTGATCGTTCCCGCGGCGGCCGGCGGCACCACGGACATCGCGGCGCGCATGCTGGCCGAACCGCTGGGGCGGATTTTGCAGACCTCGGTCGTCGTGGACAACCGGGGCGGCGGCAACGGCAACATTGCCGGCCAGACCGTCGCGCGCGGACCGGCCGACGGTACCAGCCTGCTGGTGCAGTATTCAGGTTACCAGTGCATCACACCGCTGATCCAGCCGGTGGCCGGCTTTGACCCGGCCACCAACCTCAAGCCGCTGGGCCATCTGATCGACGCGCCGCAACTGATGGTGGTACGCGCTAATTTCCCGGCCGACAGCTTCGCGGATTTTCTCAACTACGTCAAAGCCAATCCCGGCAAGGTCAACTACGCGTCCAGCGGCAACGGATCACTGCAGCATGTCACGACCGAGCTGCTGAAGGACCTGACCAAAACCTTCATGGTGCACATCCCTTACCGCGGCACGGGCCCGGCACTGAACGACCTGCTGGCCGGTACGGTGGACTGCACCATCACCACGCCGCCGCCACTGCTGCCACACATCCGTGCCGGCAAGCTGAAAGCGCTGATGGTGACCGGTCGCACGCGACTGGCCGCACTGCCCAATGTGCAAACCGCGACCGAGATGGGAGTGCCGCTGGTGGCGTCTTCCTGGTTTGCAGTCTACGGCCCGACGGGTCTGTCTGCGGACCTGCAGAATCGCCTCTCCCTGGCCGTCCGGCAGGTGGTCGAATCGGACAACTTCAGGAAACGCGCCGAGGAACAGGGCGCAAAGGCGATCGCCATGAATGGCGCGGAACTGGATGCGCTGGGTAGCAACGAACGCAAGATGTGGGGACGCATCGTCAAAGTGGCCAATATCAAGGCTGACTAGAAATATAGCCCCCACGCTTGTCACTGCGTGTACTGCGCTGCCCCCCGAGGGGGCCGCTGCGCCTGCGGTCTGGCAAAGCCAGTCCCGCGGCCCCTGCTGGGATGAAGAACCCCCACGCTCGCTCACTGCGTGTAGCTCTCGAGGCATAAGGACCCGTAAAACTCCCTCCCCTTCCGGGGGAGGGCTGGGGTGGGGGCCAGCGGCGACCAGCCAAGCACAGTGGTCCGACGCCCACGCCGTGAGCCCCCATCCCGGCCTTCCCCCAGCGGGGGAAGGAGATGATCGGCACTGCACGCGGCGCGCTAACTGAACCGCATTTGGGCTCAGCTCAGCTCGGCAATCAGGTCGATGTACTGCTGCATCGCGTCGTCCTGCGAGGCTCCCTTGAGGCTGTTCCAGGCGTCCCACTTGGCCCGGGCCACCATGTCGCCGAAGCCCGGCTTCTTCTCGGTGTTGTCGCCCGCGCTGCCCTGCTTGTAGAGGGCGTAGATTTTCAGCAGCGTGGCGTTGTCGGGACGCTCGCTGAGGTTTTTCGAATCGGCCATGGCCTTCTCAAAGGCGGCTTTCAGGTCTGACATGAGCGTGCTCCGTTTTTAGAAGTGGGGCACCAAAGATGGTGCTTGGGGTAACTGCCCGGTATCTTAGCCACACGCTTGCCCGCAAAATAGAGGCTTGCCTCCACGCTTTTCACCGCGTGTCATGCGCTGCCCTCCGAGGGAGGCTGATTTTTCTTGTGACGGCCCGGCGGAAATTTGGCAAGCTCGCCCGATTTATTCATTTTGGAAAAGTTCATGGTCACACGCGTTACCGCCCAGGCTACTGGCAGGAAAGCCGCCCAGAAAGTGGCAGCAAGGGTTCAGGACGGCGCCCGGGAAGACGTTCAGGGAAGCGCTCAGGGAGGCGCTGGAAGCGTTCAGAAAAACCTTCAGGCCAATATCAGGCGGGCCGTCTCCGGCACGCTGGGTTTGTCGGGCGAGCGCATGAGCAAGATCGACACCGCCTGGCTGCGCATGGACAGCGCCGCCAACCTCATGATGATTGTCGGCGTGTGGCAACTGGCGCCGGGCGTCAAGTACGCCGCCGTGTGCGAACGCATTGGGGGCAGCCTGCTCAAGTACGACCGCTTCCGGCAACGCGTGGTCGAGGATGCAGCGGGCGCCACCTGGGTGAACGACCGGAACTTTGATCTCGCCAGGCATGTGGTGCTGGAAAAGCTGCCGCCATCCGCCAGCACCGCGCAGGGCCACCAGCAGGAAGCGCTGCAGGATCGCGTGGCCGAGCTCGCAGCCCAGCCGCTGGACCGCAAGCGCCCGCTCTGGCAGATCCACCTGATTGAGGACTACCTGGGTGCGGATGGCGTGAAGGGCAGCGCCATGATCGTGCGCATCCACCACTGCATTGCCGACGGCATTGCGCTGATCTCAGTGACCATGTCGATGGTCGATGGCGGCGCACCGCCGCCCGAGCGCCGCCAGAAGGCGGCCGGCACCGGCAGCGCCGAAGACTGGATCACCGACACCCTGCTCAAGCCCTTCACCGACATCACCGTCAAGGCGCTGGGCGCCGTCGGTGAAGGGGCGGCCCGCTCGCTGGGCCTGCTGGGCGATCCGAAAAAGGGCATGGCGCAGGGTCTGGAAAAAGGCATGAGCGGCTCGCTCGACATGGCCAGGGTGCTGCTCCAGCTGATCTCGGACTCGGCCGCGCTGGCCCTGATGCCGGACGACGCCAAAACCCGCCTCAAGGGCAAGCCCGGCGGCGCCAAGAAGGTGGCCTGGTGCCAGCCGATCCCGCTGGACGAGGTCAAGGCCGTTGGCAAGGCGCTCAACTGCTCCATCAACGATGTGTTGCTCAGCTGCGTGGCGGGTGCGCTCGGTGAATACCTCAAGTCCTGCGGCGACGATGTGGCAGGTCAGGAAATCCGCGCCATGGTGCCGGTGAACCTGCGCCCCATGGAGCAGGCCTACAAGCTTGGCAACCGCTTTGGCCTGGTGCCGCTGGTGCTCCCCATCGGCATGGACAACCCGGTCGAGCGCGTGTACGAAGTGCGCCGCCGCATGGCGGCCCTGAAGGGCAGCTACCAACCGCTGCTGGCCTTCAGCCTGCTGGCCGTGGCGGGCCTGCTGATCAAGCCCGCGCAGGACATGATGCTCAACCTGTTTTCCAAAAAAACGACGGCCGTGATGACCAACGTGCCGGGGCCGCGCGAAAAGCTCAAGTTCTGCGGCGCCACGCTGGAGCAAAGCATGTTCTGGGTGCCGCAGTCGGGCGACGTGGGGCTGGGGGTGTCCATCCTCAGCTACGGCGGCGGTGTGCAGTTTGGCGTGATCACCGACAGCCTCCTGTGCCCCGAGCCGCAGCGCATCATTGACGAGTTTGTGCCGGAGTTTGCCAAGCTGTCCATCGTGACGCTGATGCTGCCCTGGGGCGAGTGACGGATTTTGACTTGTAACGGCAGCTGCGCAGGCCGCTCATTCCGTTTCCAATTCCGCGCGAGATTAGGCGCGGCCCCGCAGACAGTGCTTTAGCACGGCAAGGGGCCGCAACGACATATCGTGTGGAATTGGGAACGGAATCAGGGGGCGAAGCGGCGCGAGGCGATCTCCAGCAAGCCATCAAAAATCAGGCTGTCCACCAGTTCGTACTTGACGGACATGCTGGGCGCCATCTTCCAGCCCGCGCCGCCGGTCATGATGCACTCGGGTGGCTCGCCGCAATGGCGCGTGATGTTTTCCACCATGCGCTGCACGGCGCCAGCGATCGCAAAGGTTCCGCCGCTGGTCAGCGCGTCACTGGTGTTGGTGGGAAAGTCGCGGACTTCGCCGGTCGGCACATGCAGGCCGGCTGTGCCGGATTCGAGCGCGCGCAGCATGATGCCGTGGCCAGGCAGGATGATGCCGCCGAGAAATTTTCCGGAGGCGTCTATGGCTTCGACCGTCACAGCCGTGCCGACCATGACCACGATGCAGGGCTTGCTGACGCCGCGTGCCAGCAAGCGATGGTGCGCACCGATCATGGCCACCCAGCGGTCAGCGCCCAGCCGCGCCGGATGCTCGTAGCCGTTGATCAGGCCCGCCTCCTGCGGGCTCGACACCACCCAGCGCGGCGCCACATCCCACAGTTCCATCTGCTCGGTCACGCGGCGCTTGATCGCGTCGCCGGCCACAATGCAGCCGAGAATCCGCGTCGGCGGGGGCATCTCGCTCCATTCCTCCTCGGCGAGCCTGTCGATGTTTTCCAGAAACACCGCCCCGTGCGCCAGCAGTCTGGCGCCGACGGCAGGGGCCTCGTACTGGGCCCATTTCAGGCGGGTGTTGCCCACGTCAAGCGCAAGAAAGGTCATTTGGCTGGATTATGAACAGATTTGCCGCACCCCGGCCGACTGTAGGTCAAAGGGTTTACCAGTAGGCTCCAGGCATCTTGCCGGGATGCGACCTCAAATCAGGCCAAACCAGCAGGCGCGCTGAATGGCCGCCAGCTTGTTGTCGACCTTGAGCTTGGCCATCGCATTGGAGAGGTGAAAGTTCACGGTGCGTTCGCTGCAAACGAGGATGTCGCCGCTTTCGCGCGCCGTCCTGCCCTGAAAGGCCAGACTCAGGCATTCCAGCTCGCGCGGACTCAGGGGACTGCGCGCCTCGGCCAGCACGCGCTTGAGCAAAGGCCAGATATTGAGTGCCGACCAGGCAAGCAACGCGGCTTCGCTGCGGTCATGCCACTGGCGCGGGCTGAAAAGATAGCATTCGAACGCGCGCCCCACGGTCAGCGGAAACGCGATGCGCACGACGCTCTGGTAGCCATGGCCCAGCCAGAGCCTGCGCCAGCGGCCCAGGTTTTCGAAGGCGGACCTTGAAATATCCTGCCAGGCCACGAGCGGGGCATCGGAGTCCCGCCAGGGCGCACCGAAGTCCCGGCTCTCCGCCAGCGCCTCGGCCGCATCCAGCAGGCGCGGCGGATGCAAAGCCAGCACCAGCCTATCCTCCTGGCCGCCAAAGGGATCCGGACCCAGCACCATCAGGGCCTCCACCGAAAACTCGCGCAGGGCACACAGCCAGTCGCTGATCACGCCGTCCAGGTTGACACTGTCAAAGTTAGCAGGTAGTTGCATTCGCTTGCCTAAAACAAAACAGGGACAATACAGGCAAATGCCAAACGCATTCCTGGTCAGCTCACAAGTTTCGCCGGAGATCTTCTGCACTTGAGAAAATCTCGTGTCCCACCATGGCTTTCCCGGCATCTTATTGCGCACGGGGTACCCTCGCCCCTGGAGCCGATTCTGCACCCATCGCCGTGGCGGCTGCGCCTGCTCGGCCTGTCGCTGCTGCTCGGCAATCCGCTGTTTGGCTGGATCTGGTCCAGCTGGTTGATTCAGCCTTACGAAAACGCCTGGCTGCGCGGCGTGATGAGCGCGCTGGGCGGGGTCCTGATGCTTCCGCCGGTGATCAGCGATCTTTCCAGTCCGGTCACGCGCGTGATCGTTCCGGTGATCACCTGGATTGAACTTCCCTTCTTCTTCAGCTGGATGTACCTCAACAATGCCGGCGGCATGGTCTGGCTGTCGAGCATGTGCGCGATGATCCTGATTTATTACCACCTGACCGACTGGCGTATCGCCACTGTGGGGACCGTGAGCGGCGCGCTGGTGGCGTGGGGCCTGCTCAGCTGGCTGCCCCACCTGGGCGCACCCCTCGCTGGCCTCGCCAACCTGGGCGCCGTCGATGCCGTGGTGATCGCCTTCAGCTGGGGCTGCGCCATGCTGCTCGGGCTGTCGTCTGCCAACCTGCGGCGTGAACACCTGGCCCACACACTGACGACCATCGGCATCATGGCGCATGAGCTGCGCACGCCGCTTTCAACGGCAGCGCTGATCGGGGACGCGATCCAGCTGGAGATTGAGCGTCAGCCGAATCACCCGAGGGCGCAGCAATTCGAAAAGCTGGCGGTGCGCCTGCACGGCCTGGTGCGCCACATGAACCACCAGATCGACACCCAGATTGCCAATGCCAAATTGCTGCAGCTGCCGCGCTACGACCAGCGCATTCTGGCCAGCAAGCTGGTCAACGAGGTCACCAGCAACTACCCCTACCAGTCCACGCGCCAGCGGGAATGCGTGCAGGTACTCATCCGCACCGACTTCGAATTCCGCGCTTCCTTCACGCAGTTTTCCCAGGTGCTTGACAACATGATCAAGAATGCGCTGCACTCCCTGATGGCGGCCGACTCGAAATACCCCCATGGCGCGCTGCGCATCGAGGTCGGCGTGGCGCGCAACCGCGGCCGCATCGTGGTGGCCGACGATGGCATGGGGATTGACTCCGCCTTGCAGGCCAAGATATTCAAACCTTTTTTCTCCAGCAACCGCGGCACCGGCCATGGCCTTGGGCTGGCTTTTTGCCAACAGGTGGTGCAAAGTGCAGGCGGCAAGATTCACGTGAAATCAGAGTTTGCCGTCGGCGCGATCTTTACCATTGAGTTGCCCCTGACAGGCACCTAATACTCCGATCCAGAAATATCGAAACATGAAAGCGCGCCTTCGAACCCATGCTGTCGTTGCAAATCCTCGCCATAGCTACAGCTATGTCTGCGGTTTGCGCCTGGGCCTGGGCCTGGGCTTGAATCCATCGCTTTCATATTGTTCCGATACCTCTGTGTCGAAGTACTAGCACAGGGCTGAATTTGACAACCCGAGAAACCCGACAACCATGACCTTTTCACTCTATCGCCGCCCGGGCGGCGTTGTCTTTCTGGACGATGATCCGGACTACCTCGAAATGCTGGCGCAAGTCATGCCCCCTGACTGGCACGTGCAGCTGTTCCTGCGGCCGGTGGGCTGCATCGACACGTTGATGCAGGAGCCCCCCCTGTGGGAAGCGGACGCATGGCGCCAGCAGGAAATCATCAACCGCTGGCGCGAGGGCGCCGCACTGCTTCCACAAATTCTGCAGTACTGGCGTGAGGACGGCACGGCACGCTTTGCCTTCACCCGGGTATGCGTGGTGGACTATTCCATGCCGGCCATGAGTGGACTGCGCGTTTTGAGCGAGCTGAACGGCTGGTCGGGCGCACGCGTGCTGCTCACCGGCCGGGCGGACGAGCAACTGGCCGTGTCGGCATTCAATCGCGGGCTGATCGAGCAGTTCATCCCCAAACAGGCCCCTGGCATCCGCCTGCGCCTGACCGACGCCATCCAGGGCCTGCGCCGCCTTCCCGATCCACGGCATCAGCAGACCTGGCGTGCCACCCTGACGCGTGAGCAACACGCGCTGCTGTGCGCCCCATCCATCGCCCAGGAGCTGGAAAGCCTGGTGCTCAGGCAGGGCTGGGTGGAACACGTCGTGATCGGCGCGCCTTTTGGCGTGCTCGCACTGGACGCCAAAGGCCGTGTGAGCTGGCTGCAGCTGGAGCCGGCCGAAAACCTGCCGGAACTCGCGGAAATGGCTGAATCCCAGGGCTGGGACGCGCCGACGGTCCAGGACATCCGGACCGGAAAAAAACTCATCGACCTCGAGTTGCAACTGGCGCTGGGGGCCAGCCAGCCACCCCAGCCCCGCCAGGCATTTGCCATCGCTTCCGAGCCGCCCCTCCTGTACGCCGCTCTTTTTTCGGTCGACGAGGCCCTCAGCCCGGGGTTCATGAACAGCCATGAGCGCTTCATAGCGACCCGGGGCGAGAGAAAACTGCTGGACTAGTACTTTGACACAGAGGTATCGGAGCACAATGAAAGCGATGGATTCGGACCCAGGCCTAGGCGCAAACCGCAGACATAGCCGTAGCTATGGCGAGGATTTGCAACGACGGCATGGGTTCGAAGGCGCGCTTTCATGTTTCGATATTTCTGGGTCGGAGTACTAGATTTCAGCCTGGCCGGCGCGCGCACGCCGCGCAATCGGCCAGTCCCAGGGTTTGACGAGCGGCGCCACTTCCCGCGCCACCGTCTCGATCCGGTCCAGCTCCGAGGCTGTCAGGCCGGCATTGAGCGTCAGCCTGACCATGGCGCGGTTGCGGCTGGTGGCCGGCGCACAGAAGATGGCACCGAACAGCTGGCGCTCCTCGAGCCGGTCGCGCAGCACCATGGTGTCCGGCTCGGTCCCGGCCTCCAGCGAAATGATCTGCTGGCTGCCCTGGTGAATCGGGTAACCCATGTCCGACAAGCTGGCACGCAGGCGCTGCGTGTTGGTGTGCAAGCGCTCACGCGCCTCGTCACTGGCGCGAATGACATCCAGCGTGGCCGCCAGTCCGGCGATTTCATGGGGCAGCAGGCAGGAGCTGAAGATATTGGGATAGCTGTGGTGCAGCACGTAGTAGCGCAACTCCGCCGGCACCGTGAAAAAGCCGGCCCGCCCCGCAAAGGCCTTGGCCAGGCTGGCGGTGATGAAATGCACGCGGTCGACCAGCCCGAGCTCGGCGCACAGGCCGGCCCCCTGCGGGCCGTGGGTGCCCAGCGAATGCGACTCGTCAACGAGGATGGTGCAGCCGTGCTCCTCTGCCACCTCCACCATTTCCACCAGCGGGCACAAAGCGCCTGTGGTGCTGTACACCGAATCCACCACCACCACGCCAGGCCCGTTGCGGGCAATCATGCGCGAGAGGTGGGCCGGGTCGTTGTGACGAAACGGATTGGCCGGGGCGCGCGCGGCACGCACGCCCTCCCACAGCGAGGTATGGGCCAGGGTGTCGAGATACACCGGCGTCTTCTCGTCGGCGATGGCCTGCAGCAAACCGACGTTCGCGGCATAGCCGGACTGGCAGATGAAGCCATCCTCCTTGCCAATCCATGCGGCCATGGACGCCTCCAGCCGGCGGGAAGGATGCGCATCGAGCAGGAAGGCGCCCGACTGGATCACGCTGTCGTTGTCGCGGCGCAAAGTGGCAATCTGCGCGCTGACGATCTCGGGATGCCCGGAGATGTTGAGGTAATCGTTGCCATCGAGCCGAATGGAATCGGGTCCCGGGTTGCGTCCGTGCAGAATGCACTTGCCGCCCCACTGCGTGTTCCAGTGCGGCATGAACTGCTTGTCCAGACGCTCGCGCAGGCCCGGCAGCAGCGGTGGTTCACGATATATCTTGGGGGAAAGGTCTGGCTTGCGTTCAAGAACTTGCATGGGGTCGCTCCTTGGTAAAGAAACCCCATTGAAAGCGCTATCACAAATTGATACGTCCCCTCCCCTGTCAGAACTGACAGGGTGCGGCCCCAGACTGGCTGTTCAGTCGGTTTTTTTGTTAACTATCGACTTACAGTCGAGCAGAAATCAACACCTCACTCCTGCAATTTGTGTCACAAAAAGTTGTGCTTGCGCCACGCTTTCCAGGCGCCTTTTGTGAACTCCTTCACGCTCCTTCACATTCTTCGCAACGCGCCCGTCCGGCACGCCCGCTCAGTTTTGCCGCCAGGGCAAACCCCGAAATCGCCAGCCGCCCTTTCGACCCCGCTGCGCCTGTTCATCGGCATCACCCTCAAAGCCCTCCAGGATGTTGTAGGCCTCTATGCCCAACTCGGTCGCCCGTTTCGCGGCAGCGATGGAACGCACGCCGCTGCGGCACAGCAGCACGGCTTTCTTGCCGGCCGACACCGCGCTTTTCAGACCTTCGTCGAAGTGGGGATTCATGGCCATGCCGGGCCACTGTTTCCAGGCCAGGGCAATGGCGCCCGGCACGTAGCCCACCCATTCGCGCTCGGCGTCGGTGCGCACATCCACCAGGACCGCTTCGCCCGACTGCATCCATTGATAGGCAAGCTGCACCGGAATATCGCCGGCATAGCCCGACGCGGGCCGGACCTGAGGTGACGTGGAAGCATTCGATGCGGCAACGGTATTCATGGCGGAACTCCTGTGTTTTATGTCTATTGATCTATTCTGCACGGCCCGCCCAGGCAGGATGCCAGGCTGGGCGAGGATTCAAATCAAGTTTATTCTCCCCGCGCCAACCGCATAGGTGACGGGGTGAAATGCACCGGCGGATGCGGCATGAACGCCGGACACGATGCAGAATCAGGTTCACGCCAAACGACCACCGCTACCACCGGAGACCATGATGCCCCCGACCCACCCCCGTGCCAACTCCCGCGTGACACCCAAGTCCCTGGCTCAAATCATGGCCCAATGGCAGCCGCCCGTGGCAGGCGCGACAGCGGATGGCAAGAAGGCCAAGCCAGCCAGGAGAGCCAGGGGTAGTGGCATGGCCGACTTCGACCCGTCGGCCCAGCCTTTTTCCAGCGGGGACAAACAGCGCGACAAGGCAGCGGTCGAAGCCCTGGCCCTGGAGCTCGACGAACTGCAGAACCTGTTCTATGCAGACAAACGCTACAAGCTGCTGGTGGTCCTGCAGGGCACCGATACCTCCGGCAAGGACGGTACGCTGCGTGGCGTGTTCGGGCGCATCAGCCCCCTGGGCGTGCACACGACCTCCTGGAAAGCCCCCACCGAAGACGAGCGCGCGCACGACTACCTGTGGCGCATTCACCAGAGGGCACCGGGCGCCGGCGAGATGATGCTGTTCAACCGCAGCCACTACGAAGACGTGCTGGTGCCGGCCGTCAATCGCTGGATCACGCCGGCGCAGACATTGCAACGCTATCAGCACATCAACGACTTTGAACGCATGCTCAGCGAAACCGGTACGGTGATCCTGAAATTCATGCTGCACATCAGCTTTGAGGAACAGGGCCAGCGGCTGCAGGAGCGCATTGACGACCCCACCAAGCACTGGAAGTTCAGCATGGATGATTTGCAGGTACGCAAGCAGTGGAAGCTTTACCAGCGCGCCTACCAGGACCTGTTGAACGCCACCAGCACGCCGTGGGCGCCGTGGACGGTGGTGCCGGCTGACTCCAAAACCCATCGCAACCTCATGATCGCCACACTGGTGCGCAACAGCCTTCAGCAGTTGAACCTGCGCTTCCCGCCACCCGTTCCGGGGCTCAAAAATCTGAAGGTTGACAAAAAGCTGACGACCCCTCCGTAAGAGCGGAAAGCACTTTGAACCTAATCAGAGGCAATCAACGGGCTTACTGTCGGTAAAAACCCTCTTCCCCGCAGCCAATCAATGGCAAATGATGCTTAGGTAGGTAATGTTTTTACAACAGGAGACACGTCGATGACCGATCCCAAAACCCCTCGCCGCCGCAGCCTGCTCAAGGGCGCGGCAATGGCCGCCGGCGCTGGTGCCATGTCCGCCCCCATGCTGGCGACCGCGCAAACCACCACCACGCTGCGTTTCCAGAGCACCTGGCCAGCGAAGGATATCTTTCATGAGTTCGCCAACGACTTTGCGAAAAAAGTCAACGACATGGCCAGCGGCAAACTCAAGATCGAGGTGCTCCCCTCCGGTGCGGTAGTGCCTGCATTCCAGCTGCTGGAAGCCGTCAACAAGGGCACGCTGGACGGCGGTCACGGCGTGGTGGCTTACCACTACGGCAAGAACACGGCCCTGGCGCTGTGGGGCTCCGGTCCGGCCTTCGGCATGGACCCCAACATGGTCCTGGCCTGGCACAACTATGGCGGCGGCAAGGCCTTGCTGGAGGAAATCTACAAGTCGCTCAACATGGACGTGGTGTCCTACCTGTACGGCCCCATGCCCACCCAACCCTTCGGCTGGTTCAAGAAGCCGGTCTCCAACGTCTCGCAGATGAAGGGCGTCAAGTTCCGTACCGTAGGCCTGGCGGTTGACATGTACACCGACATGGGCGCAGCCGTTAACCCGTTGCCCGGTAGCGAGATCGTGCCGGCGCTGGATCGCGGCCTGATCGATGGCGCCGAGTTCAACAACGCCACCTCCGATCGCCTCCTGGGCTTCCCCGATGTGGTGAAGAACTGCATGCTGCAAAGCTTTCACCAGAGCGGCGAGCAGTTCGAGATTCTCTTCAACAAGGGCAAGTACAACGCGCTGCCGCAAGATCTGAAGTCCATCATTGACTATGCGGTGCAGGCCGCCAGCGCGGACATGAGCTGGAAGGCAATCGAGCGCAACTCCAAGGACTATATTGAGCTCAAGAAGCAGGGCATCAAGTTCTACAAGACGCCCGACTCCATCCTCAAAGCCCAATTGGCTTCGTGGGACAAGATCGTTGAGAAGAAGAGCGGCGAGAACGCGTTGTTCAAGAAGGTGATTGAGTCGCAGCGCGCCTATGCCGAGCGTGCCTGCCAGTGGCAGAACGACTATATGGTTGATTTCAAGATGGCTTACAACCACTTTTTCGCCAAAGGTGCCAAAAAGGCCTGACAGCACGCCGGTCATCTGACCATGCCAGCCACACTGGGATGCCGGGTGGCTGGTTTGTTTTTTTAAAAAGAAAATGATGAAAGTCCAAACACTTCTACATACGGCTGACGAGATCAGCACCTGGGTGGGCAAGGCTTTTGCCTGGCTCATCGTGGTGCTGATGCTGCTGGTGGTCACTGAAGTCTTCAAACGCTATGCGCTCAATGCGCCAACCGCCTGGGTCTTCGACGCCAGCAACATGCTTTACGGCACCCTGTTCATGATGGGCGGCGCCTACACCCTAGCCCAGGACGGCCATGTGCGCGGCGACTTCCTCTACGGAAGCTTCAAGCCGCGTACCCAGGCCAGTATCGATCTGGCACTTTATGTGTTGTTCTTCCTGCCCGGCATTGCCGCCCTGACCTGGTCCGGCTGGACCTACTTTCAGGATTCACTGGCCATCCACGAACAAACCTTCAACGCAGACCCCCTGCCGATTTACCCCTTCAAATTCATGATTCCCCTGGCGGGCGCCCTGGTGCTGATGCAGGGTATCTCCGAAATCATCCGCTGCCTGGTCTGCCTGAAAACCGGCGAGTGGACGCCCCGACTCCAGGATGCCCAGGAGTCTGATGTGGTGGCGCAGCAGCTGGCGAGCAGCGAGTACGTCGATGAGGAAGCCAAGCGGCTGGCCATCGAGAAATCCAAAGGAATGAAGGGTTGATGATGAGCCACGCCGCACTCGGTTTAACCATGCTGTGCCTGATCGTGGTCGTGATCATGATGGGTTTTCCCACCGCGTTCACGCTCATGGGCCTGGGCATGATGTTTGGCTTCGTTGCCTTTTACGACCCGGCCACGCCCTGGCTGGACAACAAGATTTTCGACCTGATGGTTCAGCGCGCCTTCGGCGCCATGAACAACGACGTTTTACTGTCGATTCCGCTGTTCGTGCTGATGGGCTACGTCATGGAACGTGGCGCGCTGGTGGACAAAATGTTTCACAGCGTTCAACTCGCGTTTCGCAAGCTGCCCGGTTCGCTGGCCGTGACCACGCTGGTGATCTGCACCTTCTGGGGTATCGCCAGCGGCCTGGTCGGCGCCGTGGTGGTGTTGATGGGGGTGATCGCCATGCGCCCCATGCTCAACGCAGGCTATGACACGCGGCTGGCCGCGGGTGTGATCACCGCCGGGGGCACGCTGGGTATTTTGATCCCGCCTTCGGTGATGATCATCGTCTATGCGGCCGTGGCGGGTCAGTCGGTCGTCAAGCTGTATGCAGCCGCCATGTTTCCAGGCTTTTTTCTGGCCTTTCTGTACCTGATCTATGTGATCGGCTGGTGCATGATCAACCCAAGAATTGCGCCCAAGCTGCCGCCGGAGCAGATGAAGGCCCCGATCTCGCCCTGGGTCGCGCATATCTCGTCCAGCTATTCGCGCTTCATGCTGCCCGCGCTGCTGGCGGCGGTGCTCTCGCCCGCCAAGGCTTTACGCAAAGGCGTCGAGGGCGTGAACCTGAACTGGTGGCGCTTGCTGGCCGCCCTGATGCGCGCTTTGGGGCCGGTCATTCTGGCTGTAGTCACCTTGGGCTCGGTCTGGTGGTATGTGACCATCTACTCGCAACAGGGCGACGAGCCGGCGCCCGTCGCGGCTGTGCAGCTGGCGCAGAAGGCCAAGGTCGCAGGCACCGAAGTACAAGTACCCAAAGTGCCTGAGGCAACCGGGGGTCTGCAGGAGCCACCGGCGGATACGGGAGCCGTGCAGGAGCCGCCGGCTGAAGGTGCCCTGCAGGCACCTCCTGACTCTGGCGACGTGGCGGAGCCGCCCGGCTCCGCGCCGCGCGACGCCAAGGTCGAAAAGGATGAACCCCTGCAGGACATGGGCAGCGGGGAAGCGACCAACGCACCTAAAACCGAGCCGGTGCCCCAGGAGTTTTACTACGGCTTCCTGATTACCTGCGTCATCACGCTGGCATTGCTGGGCTACTACTACTGGCAGTTCGACGCCGAGCAGTATGAGATTGTCTCCATGCTGATCCATTCGGTCGCACCGCTGGGAATTCTGACCTTTGTGGTGCTGGGGGTGATCCTGTTCGGCATCACCACTGCCACCGAATCGGCGGCGGTGGGGGCGGCTGGCGCCTTCCTGATGGCCTGGCAGGCCAAGTCGCTGACTTTCCAGAAGATCAAGGAAGCGGTGTTCCTGACCGCCAAGACCACCTCCATGGTGTGCTGGCTGTTTGTCGGCTCGGCGTTGTTCTCGGCCGTGTTTGCGATTCTGGGCGGCCAACGCCTGGTCGAGACATGGGTGCTGTCCATGGACCTGTCGCCAATGCAGTTCCTGCTGCTGTCGCAAGCCATCATCTTCGTGCTGGGCTGGCCGCTGGAGTGGACCGAGATCATCGTCATTTTTGTGCCGATCTTCCTGCCGCTCCTGCAACACTTCCAGATCGACCCGATGCTGTGGGGTGTACTGGTGTTCGTCAACCTGCAGGCGGCCTTCCTGTCGCCACCGGTGGCCATGTCGGCCTTCTATCTGAAAGGGGTGTCACCTTCGCATGTGACGATCAACCAGATATTCGCGGGCATGATGCCTTACATGCTCATCGTGATCCTGTGCATGGTGTTCATGTACATCTGGCCGGGGCTGACACTCTGGCTGCCGAAATACCTTTATGGTGGATAAGCACCCGGCCACAGTGGCCGTTCGGGAATCAAGGGCGCGCAAGCGCCCTTTTTTTCTTCTTCATGGCCCGTGTCCAGGGTACACCGTGAAGGCGAAACTTGACGGCATCCCGCGAAACGGTAAGATTGACGTTTACGTAAACGTCAATCACGCTCAATCAAGATCACCGGCGCCTGATATGCGCCAACCCCGGAGACAACTCATGACCGATCTGTCCGCAGAATACAAGGCACTGGCCAGTTACCGCCCCACGCACAAGGTGCGTTTTGTCACGGCAGCGTCGCTGTTTGACGGTCACGATGCTGCCATCAACATCATGCGGCGCATCCTGCAAGGCATGGGCGCCGAGGTCATTCACCTCGGCCACAACCGCAGCGTGGACGAAGTGGTGACGGCCGCCCTGCAGGAGGACGTACAGGGTATTGCCATCAGCTCCTACCAGGGCGGGCATGTGGAGTATTTCAAGTACATGGTCGATTTGCTGAGAAGCCGCGGCGGACAGCACATCCAGGTCTTTGGCGGCGGCGGCGGCGTGATCGTTCCGCCCGAAATCCGCGAGCTGCATGCCTATGGCGTGGCGCGCATCTACAGCCCCGAGGATGGCCAGAAAATGGGGCTGGCAGGGATGATTGGCGAGATGGTGATGCGCTGCGACAAGGACCTGACCGGCCTTGCCCCCAAGGACATCCATGTCATAGAAGGCCATGGCGAGATGAACTGGCGGGCGCTGGCGCAGCTCATCACGGCGCTGGAAAACGACAAGGCCGACCCGGCCCTGGTTGAGGCCCTGCGAGCCCAAGCTGCTACCAAAAAGATACCGGTACTGGGCATCACCGGCACCGGCGGCGCGGGCAAGTCATCCCTGACCGACGAGTTGATTCGCCGTTTGCGGCTGGACCAGAACGACCAGCTGCGCGTGGCCGTCATCAGCATTGACCCGTCGCGCCGCAAGAGCGGCGGTGCCCTGCTGGGCGACCGCATCCGCATGAATGCCATCAACCCCTGGAGCCAGGGACCGCGCGTCTTCATGCGGTCGCTGGCCACCCGCGAATTCGGCAGTGAAATCTCTGCCGCCCTGCCAGACGTGATTGCCGCCTGCAAGGCCGCCGGCTTTGACCTGATCGTCGTCGAAACGTCCGGCATTGGCCAGGGCGACGCTGCCATCGTGCCGCATGTCGATGTGCCCATGTACGTGATGACGCCCGAGTTCGGCGCTGCCAGCCAGCTCGAGAAAATCGACATGCTGGACTTTGCCGAGTTTGTGGCCATCAACAAGTTTGACCGCAAGGGCTCGCTCGACGCCTTGCGCGACGTCTCCAAGCAGGTGCAGCGCAACAAGGAAGCCTGGACCACGCCAGCCGACCAGATGCCGGTCTTTGGCACCATGGCCGCACGCTTCAACGATGACGGCGTCACCGCGCTGTACCAGGCGCTCAAGCCGCGGCTGGCCGCGCTGGGCCTTGCGCTCGAGCCGGGCGGCCTGCCGGTGGTGGAGGTTCGCCACAGCACCAACCAGACGCCGGTGGTGCCCGCCGCCCGTACGCGCTACCTGGCCGAAATCAGCGACACGGTGCGCGGCTACAAGAAACGGGCGCGCGAGCAGGCCAGGCTGGCGCGCGAAGTCCAGCAGCTGCAGGCCGCCGCCACCATGCTCAAGCTCGACAAACCCGAGCGGGCGCCTGCCGCAGAGGCCGCGCTCGACCTGGCAGGCCAGCGCAAGGCAAGCATGGACGCCGACGCCCGCCACCTGCTCGGCCAATGGCCCGACATGCAAAAAGCCTATGCCGGCGATGAATACGTGGTGAAGATCCGCGACAAGGAAATCCGCACCGCGCTCACCACCAAATCGCTCTCGGGCACCCCCATCCGCAAGGTCTGCCTGCCCAAGTACGAAGACCACGGCGAGACGCTGCAGTGGCTGATGCTCGACAACGTGCCCGGCAGCTATCCCTACACCGCCGGCACCTTCGCCTTCAAGCGCGAGGGCGAGGACCCGACCCGCATGTTTGCCGGCGAAGGTGACCCTTTCCGCACGAACACACGCTTCAAGCTGCTGAGCGAAGGCATGGCCGCCAAGCGCCTGTCCACCGCCTTTGACTCGGTCACGCTGTACGGCAACGACCCCGCCGTGCGCCCCGACATCTACGGCAAGGTCGGCAACAGCGGCGTCAGCATTGCCACGCTGGACGACATGAAGGTGCTCTACGGCGGCTTCGACCTGTGCAGCCCCAGCACCTCCGTGAGCATGACCATCAACGGCCCGGCGCCGACCATCCTGGCGATGTTCATGAACACCGCCATCGACCAGAACCTGGAGAAATTCAAGGCCGACAACGGCCGCGAGCCCACCGACACCGAAGCGGCCAAGATTCGCGAATGGGTGCTGGCCAATGTGCGCGGCACCGTGCAGGCCGACATCCTGAAGGAAGACCAGGGCCAGAACACCTGCATCTTCTCGACCGAGTTCAGCCTGAAGGTGATGGGCGACATTGCGCAGTACTTCGTGCACCACAACGTGCGCAACTTCTACAGCGTCTCCATCAGCGGCTACCACATCGCCGAAGCCGGCGCCAACCCGATTTCGCAGCTGGCCTTCACGCTGTCCAACGGATTCACCTTTGTCGAAGCCTACCTGGCGCGCGGCATGCACATCGACGACTTCGCGCCCAACCTGAGCTTTTTCTTCAGCAACGGCATGGACCCGGAGTACACCGTGATGGGCCGCGTGGCGCGCCGCATCTGGGCCGTGGCGATGAAGGAACGGTACGGCGCCAACGAGCGCAGCCAGAAGCTCAAATACCACATCCAGACCTCGGGCCGCAGCCTGCATGCGCAGGAAATCCAGTTCAACGACATCCGCACCACGCTGCAGGCACTGATCGCGATTTACGACAATTGCAACAGCCTGCACACCAACGCCTTCGACGAGGCCATCACCACGCCGACCGAAGAGTCGGTGCGCCGCGCCATGGCCATCCAGCTCATCATCAACCGCGAATGGGGCCTGGCGAAAAACGAAAACCCCTCACAGGGCGCGTTCATCATCGAAGAGCTCACTGAACTGCTGGAAGAGGCCGTGCTGCTGGAATTCGAGCGCATCGCCGAGCGCGGCGGCGTGCTGGGCGCCATGGAAACCGGCTACCAGCGCGGCCGCATCCAGGACGAGTCCATGCACTACGAGATGCTCAAGCACACCGGCGAGCTGCCCATCATCGGCGTCAACACCTTCCGCAACCCGCATGGCGACGCCGTGCAGGACAAGCTGGAACTGGCGCGCTCGACCGACGAGGAAAAGCAGAGCCAGCTCAAACGGCTGGAAGACTTCCAGCAGCGTCACGCCAGCGAATCACCGGCCATGCTCAAACGCCTGCAGAAAGCGGTGATTGAGAACAACAACGTGTTTGAGGTGCTGATGGAGGCTGTGCGGGTCTGCTCGCTGGGGCAGATCACCAATGCGCTGTTTGAGGTCGGCGGGCAGTACCGGCGGAATATGTGAACGGGTGCGGGCTCCAAAAAGCTTTTTCGTTCGGTCGAATAGTTGGTCTGTGAGGCAACATTTGGCAGGCAAACACACCCCCTCCACCCTCAAGAGAAGTCCCAGCCAGCGTACGCCAGCCGCTGGAGCCGATGGATGCCTTCCTGGTAGCCGCCAAAGCGGAATCGGTCAGCTGTGCTGCCACGGCCAAACACACACTCACACTCCGGCAGCACCCAAAAAATAAAGCCGGGCTCCTGCACTGGGCAGAAGCACCGGCTGCTAGCCTGTTAACCAGACCTCGGGGAAAACGGGAGGGCTTAGCCGCCTTTTTTCGGGCGCTTGCCGGGGTTCTTCTTGCTGCGGGTGGACGTGCCGCGCTCCAGGCTGATCTTCTGGCCGCGGCCAGAGGTGATGGTGTAGCCCTTGGGAGGGATTGGCTTGGGGGCGCAGATGTCGGCTTCGACTCTGATTTTTTTAGGCATGGAAGACTCCGGTTAAAAATGGCTTAACCTGTGATTTTAAGCCACTCCACGCCCGTTGCCGCGCCAGGAGCCGCTCAGGCATACAGCATCGAGGGCGCCCGGTCCCATGCATGGCTTTTTTGCGCCGCAGACAGGGCACGCGCCACGGGCTCCCACATACTCGCGTAAGCCGGCATGGCATCCGGTGCGAAAGCCGTGTGCGGCCAGTCCGAGCCCCAGACCATGCGCCCTTCAAACAGCTGCGCCACTTTCCGGATCGAATCATCCAGTGCCTCATAAGGCGGTGCGGCATGCAGGCGGTACCAGCCCGACAGCTTGACCCAGGCGCCCAGCTCCGCCAGTTGCGCCAACGACTGCCAGGCCGCATGGCCTGAGGGCAGGCCCGCATGCAGGCCCGCCAGGTGATCAAGCACGGCGGGCACCGGGCTGGTGGCATGCAGGGCCGCGATGGCGGACAAATCCTCCGGGCGGGCGTACCACTGCACGTGCCAGCCGAGTGCATGCAAGCGGGGGGCCAACGCCTGAAAGCTGTTCGACGTGGCCTGGCCGTTCAGCCCATTCAGGCTGTCTCCCACCGGAGAGACCAGGTTAAAGCGCACGCCCCGAACACCCAGCGCATGCATGGCTTCAAGCGCCGCATCGTCAGCCGATGGCGCCAGCACCACGACACCGCGATGCCGCCCCTTGCCGGCACGCAGGGCATTCAGCAGCACCGTGTTGTCGGTGCCATAAACACTGGGCTGTACCAGCACCAGATGGCCAACGCCATGACCCTGTGCCAGCGCCTCAATGTCGGCCAGCGGCCGGTGCACCGGCTTGTAGTGGCCAGGCGCCACGCTGGCGTCACCGTCAAACACATGGACATGGCTATCCCAGCCCGCTGCAAGCACGTCTACAACATCACCGGGCATTGATGTCAACCTACCGTGATTTTGCGGTCGCGCACCACCCGCCCCCACTGTGCCTGCTGTGCCTTGAGAAAAGCGGGCACCAAACCCTCCGGACCGTCAGGAAATACCTCGCCGCTCAAGGCACGGATGCGGCCCAGCACCTCAGGGTCTGCCATCGCTTTGCGCAAGGCAGCCACCAGAGTGGTTTTGACGTTGAGGTCCATTCCGGCGGGTGCCAATACCGGGTTCCATTCCAGCACCTCATATGCGGGCACACCGGCCTCTTCCATGGTCGGAATGTCGGGCAAGGCGCGCGTGCGGCGGCGGCTCGTCACCGCCAGCGGACGCAGGCGGCCCGACTGAATCTGCCCCAGCGAAGACGCTACATTGGCAAAAAACAGCGGTACCTGGCCTGCCATGACATCGTTCATGGCGGGTCCGCCGCCACGGTAGGGCACATGAACCAGGCTGACACCGGCACGGTCTTCAAACAGGGCCCCCGCCAAATGCTGGGCCGACCCATTGCCCGATGACGCGTACGAAATATGCCCCGGTTTGGCCTTGGCCATCCGGATCAGGTCCTTCACGTTTTTGGCTTCAAAACCGGGCGTGCACACCAGCACATTGGGAAACAGTGCCAACACCGCCAGCGGCGTGAAGGCCTTGTCCGAGTCATAGGGCAGTTTGGGAAAGAGCGCCGGATTCACCGCAAAAGACGAGGCATCCAACAGCAACTGGGTACCGTCAGGCATGGCCCGCGCCACCTGTCCCGCCGCAATCTGGCCGCTGGCGCCGGGCTTGTTGTCGACCACCACAGTCTGCCCCAGGGCTTCAGCCAGTTTCGGGGCAATCAGGCGCGCCATCAAGTCGGCACCGCCGCCTGCCGCATAGGACACCACCAGCGTGATGGTTTTGCCGCCCGCAATCTGGCCGGCGGCTCGCGCCAGCGTCCAGGGCGCGGCAACTGTCGCCGCCGTAGCCTGCAAAACCTGCCGGCGGGAAAAGTGGCCTGAGTGGGTGGATTCAAGGGCTCGAATCGGCTTCATGGTGGGGTCTTTCGATGTTTCTGGAAATGATCAAAGGGGACATTGGTTCAGGTGATCGCGATGGTGTAGTGAAAGGCATGGGCGTCGCCCCGCGTGAAGCGCACTTCGACACAATGACCCGCGAGGTCATACGCATTGCGGGTGACCAGCGCGCACGGGTGGCCCGCAGGCAATGCAAGGTGCCGGCCCTGCGCCGCCGTGAGGGCACCAAAGGCAATTTCATCCACCGCGCGGTGCACATGGACACCGCAACGCTCGGCAAACAGGGGGTAGAGCAAATCGCCCCAGGCGCCGGTGTCGCCATCGGCCAGCTCGGCAAAGAGTGCCAGTGGCAGCCAGATTTCTTCATAGACGCCGGGCTGGCCCGCGAAAGAACGAACCCGCAGCAGGCGCAAGGCGGTGTCACCGCGTGCCAACCCCAGGCGGCGCGCCACCTCGGCAGGTGCGACCAGCGTCTGGCGCGACACGATGTGTGAGGCGGGCACCTCGCCCGTCCCCTCGCCAAAGCGGAAAAACCGCATCATGGTGGCGCCCGTCAGGCCTGACCGCACGAAGGTGCCGCGCCCGTGAATGCGCTCAATCAGGCCCTGGTCGGCCATCAACTCCAGGGCACGGCGCAAGGTGCCCAGCGCCACGCCGTGTTCGGCGGCGAGGGTCTGCTCGGCCGGCAAGGCGCTGCCCGGTGGCCATTCGCCCGCCACCACCCGCGCACGCATGGCAGCGGCCAGCGCCGCATAACGGCTTTGGCCCGGTTCGGTGGGCACCACGGTCAGGGAAGGAATCGCCATGATTGATCTAGTCCTATAGATGACTAGATCATGTCACAGGACAACAAGAGCGCCGTCAGGGTTTCCACCTATCGAGGGATTTGTCGGGCTCTGCAGGCGGGCCTGGGCCGCCTGCAGGAAGGGTAAAGAACAAAAGGGCAAGGACGGGCGCACGGCGCGCCGCCTGCGCACAAGGCATTGCGCCTTGCGCTGCTTATTCGATGGTGGCGCCGGACGCCTGCACGATGCTTTTCCACTTCTGGTAGTCGGCCTTCAGCAGGGTGGAGAATTGCTCTGGCGTCATGTTCTGCACTTCGGCGCCCTGCGCATGGATGGCCGCCTTCATGTCAGGCGTAGCCAGCAGCTTGTTGACCTCGGCATTGACCGTGGCCACGATCTCCTTGGGCGTGCCAGCCGGCATGAACAGCCCATACCAGGTGCTGACGTCAAAGTCCTTGTAGCCCAGTTCAGCCACCGTCGGCACCTCGGGCAGCGAGGTGCTGCGGCGGGCCGACGTGACGGCCAGCGGGCGCAGCTTGCCCGACTTGATTTGAGCCATCGCCGAAGGCAGCGAAGACACCATCAGGTCCACGTTGCCGGCGAGCACATCCATCAAGGCGGGGTTGGAGCCCTTGTAAGGCACATGCCGGATGTTGATGTGGGCGGCATTCTTGAAGATCTCACCGGCCAGATGAATCGTCGTGCCGTTGCCCGGCGAGCCATAGGTGATCGAGTCCGGCGCGGCCCGCGCAGCAGTCACCACCTCTGCCAGCGACTTGAAGCGCGACGCGGTGCTGGTGACGATCACCACCGGCGTGTAGGCCACATGCGCCACCGCCACCAGGTCTTTGGTCGGGTCGTAGCTGAGGTTTTTGTAGAGCCAGGGCGCCACCACCATATTGTCTTTTTGCCCCATCACCATGTCATAGCCAGTGGGCGCGGCGCGCACGGCTTCGGCGATGCCAATGGTGCCGCCAGCACCGGCGCGGTTGTCCGGAACCACCGTCCATTTGCTCGCTTCGGTCAGCTTGTTGGCCACCAGGCGCGACAGGATGTCGGTGCCACCGCCAGGCGGGAAAGGCACGATCAGGCGCACGGGTTTGGCGGGATAGGGCTGGGCTTGCGCGGCGCACAGCGCCAGCACGAGGGCCATGAAAGAAAAAAACTTGCGAAGCACGGTGGGCTCTCCTTGGGGGTCTGCGGGCGCGGAACGCGCATGCAAGCAGCGCGTCGGCCCAATGCGTAATACTTGACGCCTGACGCTTGGCGCCTGATGTCGGTTGAGCCTGCAATTTTATTCGCCGGCCCGTCTGTGCTGACCGCCCATGGGCTGTGATCCGCGGGGACCAGCCTCTCGTCCGGCGATGGGGGCAAGGCCAGGAGGAAGTCTGCCTGCGTTCCGCGTCAGATCATCTCCAGCGGCGCAGGGCCTGCCGGCGGACGAAAGATCGCATCCAGCTCGGCGAGCTGCTCACCGCCGAGTTCGATGTCGGCAGCCGCCACATTCTCCCGCAGCCGCGTCGCATGGCCTGTCTTGGGGATGGCCATGACGCCGTCCTGAGCCAGCAGCCACGCCAGCGCGGCCTGGCCGGGCTGCATCTGATGGCGCCGGGCAAAACGAGCCAGCCCGGCATGGCGCAACAGGCGCGACTGTTCCATGGGCGAATACGCCATGACGGGAACCTTGCGTTCGCGCAGCCAGGGCAGCAGGTCCCACTCAATGCCGCGGCGTGTGAGGTTGTAAAGCAGCTGGTTGGTCTGCACGCCCGGCCCGCCCGGCAGCAACCACAACGCCTTCATGTCGGCCATGTCGAGATTGCTGACGCCGTAGTGCCGGATCTTGCCGGCCTTTTGCAGCGCCATGAAGGCCTGCAGGGTTTCCGCCAAAGGCACGGAGCCACGCCAATGCAGCAGGTAAAGGTCAATGCGGTCGGTGCGCAGCCGGCGCAGGCTGCGCTCGCAGGCGGCCACCGCACCCTCCCGAGAGGCATTGTGCGGATACACCTTGGTCACGATGAAGGCCTCATCACGCCGCCCTTGCAGTGCTTCGCCGACCAGTTCCTCGGCGCTGCCCTCGCCATACATTTCCGCGGTGTCCACCAGCGTGCAGCCCAGGTCCAGGCCCAGCCTGAGGGTGGCCAGTTCATCGACCCGCTGCGCCGGCGCCTCACCCATGCACCACGTGCCCATTCCCAGTGCCGGCACGGCTTCGCCACAAGGCAGTAATACGCTTTTCATGGCAGCCATGGTAGCGCCGCATTGCGCCTTACTGGCTCCGGACGCGAAAGACCCAGCCTGCACACGCCGCATTGATTAATGCGTTCATGGAATCAATAGAGCCCGAAGAAATCATGGCTTCATCCGCGCCCCGCCCTAGTATTGCGAGGGCTTTCAATGCATAACCCGCAACCCGCCGCAATCATCACGATAACGATGGAGACACACGAATATGAAGATCATCCGCAGCAAGGATTTCACTGCAGACCGCGCCTGGGGCGCCATGACGATCGCCAACATGAACGGCATCACCACCCGGCTGCACTGGACCGACCAGCCCTACAAGTGGCACGTCAACGAAGGCGAAGAGGTCTTCGCCGTGCTGGATGGCCGGGTCGAAATGCGTTACCGCGATATCGGCGGCCAGTGCTCGGTCATGCTGGAGACCGGTGACATTTTCTTCGCCAGCGCGGGCACTGCGCATGTGGCGGCGCCTGTAGGTGCCGCCCGGGTTCTGGTGGTGGAAGTTGAGAACAGCGACTGAGGCAGAGGCAGAGGCGCTTTGTGCTCACGAAGCCGCGGGCAGCGGGAGGTTCACCAACAGGTTCTGCGGCTTCAACCTGAGCACGCCATCGGCGCTCATCATGAGCCCCAGGTAAACCGGCTTGCCCGCCACATCGGCGCGCATCTCGCGCGGGTCCGCGAACTCCAGCCGGAACAGGCTCACCAGGCGCTGCAGGCGGTCGGGGGCCACGTCCCGGCCTTCATACAGGTCGTTGAGCAAGGCCGTCGCCTCCGCATCCAGCCCCACATGCCAGCGCCAGGCTTCGTCGTCCACCTTTTGCACGGGTGTGATGGTGACGTCTACCCCCAGAAAATGCCGCACCCATTTTTGCAGCACGCTCGCCAGCGCCTTCAGGCCCGAGCGGGCCCGGGTCATCGTCAGTACCAGGCCGTGGCTCAGGTCGTTGCTGACTTCGTGGGTCAGGTCGAGCAGATAAGCGTAGCGATCCCCCTGCTGCCAATAGTCGGGCGCATTGTCATCACTGAGCACGCGCACCTCGACATCGCGTAGCGGCGCCTTCGCTTCCGCGAGAAAGCGCCCGATATCGCCGAGGCCGCCCGTCTCGTTGAGCATGTCCAGCGTTTCACGGTCGCCGCTCAGCACCTGCCCGCCCTCCGTGCTGATGCGCTGGCTGCGAAACAGCATCTCGCCGGCGCGCACTTCGTAGGCATCGGTGGCGTCGTCAAGGAGGTTGCGCGTGATGGCCTGGGTCAGCAAGTCGATGAAAAGCGGCGGTATGTTGATCTGGCCCGTGCCGTCGCGGGGAAACAGGCTCAGGTAGTAGGCCTCCAGCGTGCCGGCAGCCAGCAAGCCGTCGCGAAAGCGCAGAAACAGCCCATAGCTTTCGCGGGCATCGGCGTCCTGCAGGGCCTGCAGTGCCGCAGGCGTCACGGGCTGTCCCGGTGCTTCCACCAGTGCGGCGTGCAGCGCCAGTTCAGCCTGGCACGACTCGGGCACGGGCGCCAGTTCGGGCCGGGCCAGAAAAAGCCGCAGGTAATCGTCCGTGGGCTGGAGCCAGCCACGTTCGTTGCGCTGGAGGTGGTCAAAGCCGCTGGAGGGCCAGAAATTCTGCATCACGCAATCGTCTCATACCGAGTGGCATACCGAGTGGGTGTGGTCGCCCCACTCCCTACTCCCTACTCCCTACTCCCTACTCCCCACTCCCCACTCCCCACTCCCCACTCCCCACTCCCGCTCTTTTGTCGGCAGTATTACATCCTGTTTCAGGGCGGCACATAAATGGTGCAATCTTTACCGGCCCTTAGCTGTCGAACTTATATCTGGCGCGTTATGAGGGTGAGGGTCGTGCATTCAGGACTATCCAGGCCCCTTGAGCGGCAGTACCGGGTATCGCATGTCACGGCCGGGTTTCCCCCATAGGGGCCATATCGACAGGAAGAGAGTGTGCAACGTGACACCATTACCGCAACCGACACTACGACTACCGGCTTTTTTATCCGGCTTTTGTTTCCAGTTTTCGCGCGCTTGCCGGAGCTTTCCGGCGCTTGTTGCCGCGGGACTGCTGGCCGTGCTGCAGGCCACAGCCTGGGCGCAGGCGCCCGGCTCATACATCGACCCCCCCGGCCGCGTGGCCCGGCTCAACCTGATGGAGGGGGCCGTGAGTTTTTCGCCGGCCGACATCGCCGCTTCCCAGGACGCCAGCGCCTGGACGCCCGCCATGCTGAACCGCCCCCTGACCCGTGGTGACCGCTTGTGGACGGGCTCGCGTGCGCGCGCCGAACTGCATATCGGTTCGACGGCCGTACGCATGAGCGAGCAGACCAGCCTGGACTTCCTGGTGCTGGACGACGACGTGGTCCAGTTACGCCTGGCCCAAGGCACCCTGCGGCTGCGCGTGCGCACCCTGTTTGAGGGCCAGCGCCTGGAGATCAACACACCCAATCTGGCATTCGTGATTTCGCAGCCGGGCGACTACCGGCTGGACGCCAACCTGGCCACCGACACCACACGCGTGGTGGTGCAGTCCGGCGGCGGCACCGTCTACGGCGACAGCGGCCTGCCTGTCACGCTGGCCAGCCAGCAGCAGGCCAGCTTCACCGGCACGCAGCTGACGCCCGGGGCGCCGGGCTCCACCGTGCTCGACAGCTTTGACCTCTGGGCTCTGGAACGTGACCGGCTTGAGGACCAGTCGGTATCGGCGCGCTATGTGCCCCGCGAAGTCACCGGCTACCAGCAGCTCGACCTGTATGGCGACTGGAGCCAGGACCCGACCTACGGTGCTGTCTGGCTGCCCCGCGCCGTGCCGGTGCACTGGGCGCCGTACCGCATGGGCTACTGGAGCTGGATAGCGCCCTGGGGCTGGACCTGGATTGACGACGCCCCCTGGGGATTTGCACCGTGTCACTATGGCCGCTGGGCGCTGATCGGTCAGCGCTGGGCCTGGGTGCCGGGCCGGCTGACAGCGCGACCGGTGTACGCACCCGCACTGGTCGTCTTTGTGGGCGGCAGCAGCGGCGGTGTGAACTGGAGCATCTCGATCGGTTCGGGCGGCGCGCCGCGGCCCGCTCTGGGCTGGTTTCCGCTGGCCCCGGGCGAGGCCTTCCGGCCGATTTACCGGGTGAGCCCGCGCTACGTGACGCAGGTGAACCAGAACATCGTGGTCAACACCACGGTCAACGTGACCAACGTCTACCGCTATCAGCGCCAACCTGCGGCCGTCACGGTGGTGAGCGCGGATGACTTTTCCCGCGGCCGGCCCGTGCGCGGCAACCTTGCGCTGAACCTGGCCGAGCTGAACCGGGCGCCGGTGGTGGTCGACCGCAGCGCAATACCCCAGCGCCCCGACGTGCAGCGGCCCCGGCTTGCCGCAGCGGCTGCGCTGCCGCCCGCGCCGGTGGTCACGCAGCCCGTGGTACGCGGTCGGGACGAACGCCGCGAGGAGCGCCGTGACGGCAGGGCACAGCCTGCCTTGCCGGCCGCACCGGCAACCCAGGGGTTGATCGGCGCGCAGCCGCCAGCACGACCGGGGCAGATCATCCCCCCCGCCTTGCAGGACCGCAGTGCCGCCGACACGGAACAACGCGCCCGGCGCGAGCAGCAACAACTGCAACGTGAGCAGGAGCGCCAGCAGCAAGAAGCCACACGACCACAGGATGCGCAGCGCCGGCCGGGCGAAGAGTCACTGATTCAGCGCGCCCAGCGGGAACGGCAGCAGGGCGGCATGCCCGCTGCCAGCCCGGACGCACGGACCGCGGCAGAACGTAATGCCATCGACACGGAGCAACGCGCGCGGCGCGAGCAGCAGCAACAACAACTGCAACGTGAGCAGGAACGCCAGCAGCGCGAAGCGGCGCAGCAACAGGAGGCGCAGCGCCGGCAAAACGAAGAGTCGCTGATTCAGCGCGCCCAGCGTGAACGGGCCGCAGCAGCGGAACGCGGCGCCGTCGAACAGGCGCAGCGGGCACAACAGCAACTCCAGCGCGAGCAGCAGCAACTGCAACGTGAGCAGGAGCGCAAGCAGCACGAAGCGGCGCAGCAACAGGAGGCGCAGCGCCGGCAAAACGAAGAATCGCTGATTCAACGCGCCCAGCGTGAACGGGCCGCAGCAGCAGAACGCAGCGCCGTCGAACAGGCGCAGCGGGCACAACAGCAACTCCAGCGCGAGCAGGAGCGGCAACAACGGGAGCTGATCCGCCAGCAGGACCAGCAGCGCCGGCAAAACGAAGAGTTGCAGGGGCAACGCGCCCTGCGCGAGCAGGCGCAGCGGGCACAAGCAGCACAAGCAGCGCAAGCACAGGCGCAGGCGCAGCAACGCCAGGCCCACGAACTGCAGCAACAGCAACAGCAGCAGCAGGAACAGCGCAAGGCCCAGCAACGGAAACAGGCGCGTGAGGCGGACGCGGCCAACGCACCCGGCCCCCGGCCGGAGGGCTTGCCCGGCCGGTTCCGGGAACAGTAACCCTTCTGCTTCATGATTCGTCACGGCCCTGGATTGAACCAGCGTTAACAGCATCAAGCGGTCCTGCCCACCGGACCCGGGCCGCTTCCGGTTCAAGGTTTTGAGCACGATGCCGCCCATGACACCTTTGCCCGCGTCTGGATCTGAAAGCGGCCAGCCCCGGCAGGTGATGGCAGGTGAAGGCGTCTGGCTCTGGACGGCCGGCGGGTCACTGGAGAAATTTGCGTGACGCACCGTCTCTCCGGACAGATTCACTCGCCTTCGCCGGCAGCGAAACTCGGGTTGCCCATCACGCAAAACTACCTAAGGGTCTTACCCGGTATCGCCACCGGAACCGGATAGCTAGTATGACCAACTGTCTTTCATCGGACCACGGTTTGTGCCCACCTGGTCGGCCACACCGACTCCATGAGTTCACCCCATCATCTGCCGGAGAGCAATTTGTCAGTGGAGTTCATTCTTGAAACGCGAGGGTTGACCAAGGAATTCAAGGGATTCGTTGCCGTCAACCAGGTGGACCTCAAAGTCCAGCGCGGGCATATTCACGCGCTGATCGGACCCAACGGCGCCGGCAAGACCACCTTTTTCAACCTGCTCACCAAATTCCTGCACCCCACCTCGGGCACCATCACCTACAACGGCACCGACATCACGCACGAGCAGCCGGCGCAAACTGCGCGGCGCGGCATTGTGCGTTCCTTCCAGATTTCGGCCGTGTTTCCCCACATGACGGTGCTGGAAAACGTGCGCGCAGCGCTGCAGCGCAACCTCGGCACCTCGTTTCATTTCTGGAAAGCCGAGAGCACCCTGTTCCACCTGCACGAGCGTGCCCGTGAGTTGCTGGCCGAAGTCGATCTGGGCGGTTTTGCCGATGAGCTGACCGTGAACCTGCCCTACGGCCGCAAGCGTGCGCTGGAACTGGCCACCACCCTGGCGCTCGAACCCGAGCTGATGCTGCTGGACGAGCCTACCCAGGGCATGGGCCATGAAGACGTGGACCGCGTCACGCAGCTGATCAAAAAGGTTTCCGCCGGCCGCACCATTTTGATGGTCGAGCACAACATGAATGTGGTGTCGTCGATTGCCGACCGCATCACGGTGCTGCAGCGCGGCGCCATCATTGCCGACGGCCCCTACGCCGAGGTTTCGGCCAACCCGCTGGTGATCGAGGCCTATATGGGAACAGCGAACACCGAATTGCAGGGAGCGCATTGATGAGCAAAGAACTCCTGCGCATAGAAGACCTGCACGCCTGGTACGGCGAGTCGCACATCCTGCATGGTGTGAACCTGACCGTGAATGAAGGCGAGGTGGTGACGCTTCTGGGCCGCAATGGTGCCGGCCGCACCACCACCATGCGGGCCATTGTCGGCATGACCGGCGCCCGCAAGGGCTCGATCAGGATCAACGGCGAAGAGGCGATCAAGCTGGCGCCCCACAAGGTGGCCCGGCTGGGCATTGGCTACTGCCCTGAAGAGCGCGGTATTTTCGCCAGCCTGTCGGCCGAAGAAAACCTGATGCTGCCGCCCAATATTGCCCCCGGTGGCATGAGCGTTGCCGAAATCTATGCCATGTTTCCCAATCTGAAGGAACGTGCAGGCAGCCCCGGCACACGCCTGTCGGGCGGCGAGCAGCAAATGCTGGCCGTCGCCCGCATTTTGCGCACCGGTGCGCGGCTGTTGCTGCTCGATGAAATCTCCGAGGGCCTGGCACCCGTCATCGTGCAAAAGCTAGCCGAAATGATCCTGACGCTCAAAGCCAAGGGCTACACCATCGTGCTGGTCGAGCAGAACTTCCGCTTTGCCGCGCCACTGGCTGACCGTTTCTACGTCATGGAGCATGGCCGTATCGTCAAGCAGTTTTCCCAGGCCGAGTTGTCGCAAAACATGGGCATGCTGCAGGAGTATTTGGGGGTGTAGGCGGTTCGCCGCCAGCCCCCTGCTTGACCCGTTTTTTTGCTTACCCGGTTCCAATCTCACCACCTCAAGAAGGAGACTCTCATGAAACTCAAGACTCTTATCGCCGCCATGGCCATCGGCCTGGGAGCCGCCGCTTCCGCGCAAAACACGGGACCGGTAAAAATCGGCTTCATCACCGACATGTCCAGCCTCTATGCGGACATCGACGGCCCGGCCGGCGGTGAAATGGTCAAGTGGGCGGCACAGGACTTCGGCGGCAAGGTGTTGGGCCGCCCGATTGAAGTGCTGACGGCCGACCACCAGAACAAGGCTGACGTCGCCAGTTCCAAAGCGCGTGAATGGATTGACAAGGATGGCCTGTCGATGCTGATGGGCGGCACCAACTCCGGCACGGCGCTCGCCATGTCCAAGGTGGCCACTGAAAAGAAGCGCCCTTTCATCGTGATCGGGGCCGGCTCCGCCCGCCTGACCAATGAAGACTGCTCACCGTACACCGTGCACTATGCCTATGACACGGTGTCGCTGGCCAAGGTGGCCGGCTCGGCGCTGGTCAAGGCTGGCGCCAAGAACTGGTTCTTCCTGACCGCTGACTACGCGTTCGGCCACTCGCTCGAAGGCGACGCGGCGACTGTCGTCAAGGCCAACGGCGGCACCGTGGCCGGCACGGTGCGCCATCCGCTCAATGCGTCCGATTTCTCCTCTTTCCTGCTGCAGGCGCAAACGTCCAAGGCACAGATCCTGGGCCTGGCCAATGCGGGGGGCGACTTCACCAATGCGATGAAGGCAGCCAAGGAGTTCGGCATCACCAAGTCCATGAAGGTGGCCGGCCTGCTGGTGTTTATCAACGACGTGCACAGCCTGGGCCTGGCCAACACCGAAGGCCTGCAGCTGGCCGACAGCTGGTACTGGAACCAGGACGACGCCTCGCGCAAGTTTGCCAAGCGCTTCTTTGACAAGTACAAGCGCATGCCGTCCAGCCTGCAGGCAGCCGATTACTCGGCCGCCGCCAACTACCTCAAGGCCGTGCAAACCGCCGGCACCACCGACTCCGACAAGGTGATGGGCGCGCTGAAAAGCATGAAGTTTGATGACTTCTACAGCAAGGGCCAGATCCGCGCGGACGGCCGGATGATTCACGATATGTACCTGTTCGAGGTCAAGTCGGCCAAGGATTCCACGACACCCTGGGACTATTACAAAACCATCGCCAAGGTGCCGGGCGAGCAGGCCTTCACCACGGCGGCCGAATCCAAGTGCGCGCTGGTCAAGAAGTAAGTTGGTTGGACCAGTGGCCGGCCGCGCAAGCGATCGGTCACTTACTTTTTTGTATGCTCAAGGCGTGAACTGACGGGCCTCCATGGAAATTTTCGGTATTCCCCATCAAGCGTTCCTGGGCCAGCTGCTGCTGGGCCTGGTCAATGGCGCGTTTTACGCCCTGCTCAGCCTCGGGCTGGCCGTCATCTTTGGCCTGCTGGGCATTGTGAACTTCGCCCACGGGGCGCTCTACATGCTGGGCGCCTTTGCGGCCTGGATCATGCTCGACAAACTCGGCATCAATTACTGGTATGCGCTGGTACTGGCGCCGCTCATCGTGGGCGCGCTCGGCGTGGTGATTGAGCGCCTCTTTCTCAAGCACCTGTACAAGCTCGACCCGCTCTACGGGCTGCTGCTGACCTTTGGCCTGGCGCTGATCGCGGAAGGCATTTTCCGCGAGCTGTATGGCGTGTCGGGACAGAATTACAACGTACCGGAACTGCTGTCCGGCGCCACCAATCTCGGATTCATGGTGCTGCCGAATTACCGGGCGTGGGTGGTGCTGGTGTCACTGGTGGTTTGCCTGGGCACCTGGTTCATCATCGAGAAAACACGGCTGGGTGCCTACCTGCGCGCCGGCACTGAGAACGCCGCGCTGGTGCAGGCTTTCGGCATCAATGTGCCCATGATGGTCATGCTGACCTATGGCGCCGGCGCGGCGCTGGCGGCGCTGGCCGGCGTGCTGGCCGCCCCCATCATCCAGGTTAACCCGCTGATGGGTTCGAACCTCATCATCGTGGTGTTTGCCGTGGTGGTGATCGGAGGCATGGGCTCCATCCTGGGCTCCGTCATTACCGGCCTGGGCCTGGGCCTGATCGAAGGCATGACCCGGGTGTTTTACCCCGAAGCGTCCAACATCGTGGTGTTTATCGTCATGGTCATCGTGCTGATGGTCAGGCCGGCGGGCCTGTTTGGCAAGGAAACCTGAGCCATGACCCCAACCGCCTCTGCCAATGCTTCTGTGACTGTCCCTGTGACCAAGCCTCTCATGACTCAAGCCGCAAAATTCACCCGTATCACCTACCTGGCATTGCTGGCGCTGGCGCTGCTGGCACCCGCCATCGGCTTGTACCCGGTGTTTGTCATGAAGCTGCTGTGCTTTGCCCTGTTTGCCTGCGCCTTTAACCTGCTGCTGGGCTTTACCGGCTTGTTGTCCTTCGGACACGCCGCATTTTTTGGCTCGGCCGCCTATGTCACCGGCTGGTTCATTAAGTCGCAAAGCTGGACGCCTGAACTGGGCATTCTTGCCGGCACCGTGGCCGCCGGGCTGATTGGCCTGGTCGTCGGCGCGGTCGCCATCCGGCGCCAGGGCATTTACTTCGCCATGATCACGCTGGCGATTGCGCAGATGGTGTTTTTTGTCTGCCTGCAAGCACCGTTTACCGGCGGCGAAGACGGCTTGCAGGGCGTGCCGCGCGGCCGCCTGCTGGGCCTGCTCTCGCTCGAATCCGACACCACCATGTACTACTTTGTGGTCGCGGTCTTCGTGCTGTGCTTTTTGGGGATCTCGCGCATCGTGCACTCGCCGTTTGGCCAGGTGCTCAAGATGATCCGCGAGAACGAAGCGCGCGCCATCTCTCTGGGCTACCAGGTTGACCGCTACAAGCTGCTGGCCTTTGTGCTGTCGGCCGCGCTGGCCGGGCTGGCGGGCTCGCTCAAGACCCTGGTCATGGGTTTTGCCACCTTGTCGGATGTACATTGGTCCACTTCCGGCGAGGTGATCCTGATGACCCTGCTGGGTGGCGTGGGCACCTTCTTTGGCCCCGTCTTTGGCGCGGGCATCGTGATCTCGCTGCAAAACCTGCTGGCCGACAAGGTCGGCTCCTGGGTCACGGTCATCATTGGCGTGATCTTCGTGCTCTGCGTGCTGGCCTTCCGCAAGGGCGTGGTGGGTGAGCTGCAGGCCTTCCGCGATCGCCGCCGTCAGGCCTCAGCCGAGGCCGCCCCGCCGCCGGCCTGAACCGGCGAGCAAGTGCCTTCTGCGGCACAAGCTGCAATTGCTACTGTTTTTATAGCCGGCAGGTCCACAGCCATTTCCCAAAAGAACCGCTACCTGCCCCGAAACTCACGCCGGTAGGTGGAGGGCGAGGTGCCCAGCGTCGTCGCGAAGTGCTGCCGTAGGGACACCACGGAGCCAAAGCCGGCATCGATGGCAATCTGGTCCATCGAGCGGTCGGTGGCCTCCAGTTGCCGCTGCGCCAGCGCCAGCCGCTGGCCGGTGAGCCACCGGCCCACCGTGGTGCCGGTGATCTGCCGGAAATGCCGCGTGAAGGTGCGCCGGCTCATGAAGGCCCGATCGGCCAGCGCATCGAGGCTGTGCGGCTGGTTCAGGTTTTCCTGCACCCAGGCCAGAATGACTGAAAGCCGGTGGCCGGTGCTGGTGGCAGGCACGGGCCGCTCGACGTACTGGGCCTGCCCGCCCTGCCGCTGCGGCGCCACCACCATGCGGCGCGCCACGCGATTGGCCACCTCCGCACCGTGCTCGCGGCGCAGCAGATGCAGGCAGCAGTCAATGGCGGCTGCGGTGCCCGCAGACGTGAGCACGTCGCCGTCGTCCACATACAGCACATCCGGCTGGAGCTGCACCTGCGGGTAACGCTCGGCGAAAGCGGACGCCAGGGCCCAGTGCGTGGCGGCGGGCCGGCCGTCCAGCAGGCCGGCCTCGGCCAGGACAAAAGCACCCAGGCATAAGCCGACGACGCGCGCGCCGCGCCGGTGCGCCGCCTGCAGGGCCCTTAGCAAAGCCTCGGGCGGGCGCTCCATGGGGTCGCGCCATGACGGCACCACCACGGTATCGGCTTTGGCCAGCACGCCCAGGCCGTGTTGTACGGCAATGGTGAAGCCGGCTGTGGTTTGCAGCATGCCCGGCTTGTCGGCGCACACCAGCAGCTTGAACCGCGGCAGGTCGGTACCCGAAAAATCGTTGCCGAACACCATGCACGGCACGGACAGGTGAAAGGGACTGATGCCGTCAAAGGCAACCACCGCAACAGTGCGGATCCCGACTACGGAGCCGACTGCCGGGCTGGCCGCGCTGCCGGCTCTGGCCTTGCCCGGGGCTTTGCCGAATGTCTTTTTGGGCGCTTTGGATGACATGGCCCGATTCTATCGACTATTGACATTTGGGCCACTTTCACCAAAACACCGCCAGCCCAACAATCACCTCCATCAACCACCTGTTTCAACTTTTGAAGGAAAACACACCATGTCCAGCACTGATGCAAAATCTCCACGCCGCGCCCTTGTCGTCATCGATGTCCAGATGGAGTATTTCACCGGCGGCCTGCTGATTGAATACCCGCCGGTGGAGCAGACGCTGCCCAATATTGGTCGCGCGATGGATGCGGCCCGTGCGGCAGGTATCCCTGTCGTGGTGGTGCAACACAGCGAGTCCGCCACCGCGCCGCTGTTTGCCAAAGGTTCGGCCCAGTGGGCGTTGCATGAAACCGTTGCGAGCCGCCCGCGCGACCACTTCATCGAGAAAGCCTGGCCCAACGTCTATACCGGCACCGACTTTGACGGCTGGCTGGAGAAAAACAGCATCGATACCCTCACGGTCGTCGGCTACATGACGCACAACTGCGACGCGTCCACGATTTTCGAGGCCACGCACCGGGGCCTGCACGTGGAGTTTTTGCACGACGCGAGCGGCTCCATCCCTTATGCCAACGAAGCCGGCCAGGCCAGCGCGGAAGAAATCCACCGCATCTTCAGCGTGGTGTTTCACACGCGCTTTGCCGCTGTCGGCTCCACCGCTGACTGGGCCGTCGCCGTGCAAGGCGGCCAGGCGCTAAACAAAAGCAATATTCTGGTGTCGAATCAGGCGGCCATCGCGAGGAGGTAGTTTCCGGCATAGCGGACGACCAGTTTTTTTCAAGCGGCTCACGCCCCCAAAAAAGCCGCAGCCTTCAATCATGCTTGACTGGGCGCCGGACATGCCCGGATCTTCCAGCGAGCGCACCTTCACGCTTTTGCCTTGGGCCCGGATTCAACCGGTCATCAGTCAAACATGTCCGGCTGCGTTTTGACCAGGTGATCCCAGATCGGCTGGAAATGCAGCCAGCCGATGTATTCGCTGCCCACATGTTCACGGCTGTAGCGGGCGCGCTCAGGGGTCACCAGGCGCGGTGCAATGCCGGCAGCGTCGATCATCAGTTGTTGCTTGCAGCAGCGTTCCAGCGCGATGAACCAGAAGGCGGCCGCCTCGATGCTGTGGCGGCTGGCCGTGAGCAGCCCGTGGTTCTGGTGAATGGCCGCCTTGACACCCTTGAAGGCCTGGGCCACCTTGTGCCCTGCCTTGACCTCCACGGCAACCTGGCCCGCCTCATCGCCAATGACCACATGATCTTCAAAGAAGGCTGCCGCATCCTGGCTGATCGGCTCCAGCTTTTTGCCCAGTGAGGCAAAAGCGGTTCCATAGACGGTGTGCGCGTGGCACATCGCGACGATATCCGGATGCGCCTCATGCACGGCTGAATGCAGGACAAAGCCGGCGCGATTGATCGCGTGGCGGCCCTCGACGACCTTGCCGCTGTGATCGGCCAAAATCAGATTGGACACCTTGACCTGGGAAAAATGCACGGCCATGGGATTGGTCCAGTACAAGCCGGGGTTCTCCGGATCGCGTACGGTCAAGTGCCCGGCAAAACCGTAATCGAAACCCTGCACGGCAAATGCACGGCACGCGGCGACAAGCCGCTCTTTCAAGTGCCGGCGCTCCTCGGCGGCATTTGAAAACCAGGGGGTTGCCGGATAAATCAGGCCAGCCTGCTCCGGTTGGTAGATGGAAATGCGCGCTTCAAGCACTGCAGACATTTCTTGCTCCTTTTGGGTTCGGGTTTGGGTCTTAAGGTCTTTGGTCTCTGTATCAATCTCATGGGAAGGCGTCTTGCGGTTTCACATCGAACCAAGGCCATGAGGACTCCGCTGCATACCGCGCACCCGTCTTTCTGGTGAAGCCATGTTCGCGCTCTTTTCAGACATTGACAAACGATAGGTGTTCATGAAAAGATGAACTTCATTCATGAATCAAGGAGCAGTATGAGGCGCGCCCCGAATTTCGTCCTGCTGCGGGCGTTTGAGGCTGCGGCCAGGCTGGAAAGCTTTACGCTTGCCGCGCGTGAATTGCACCTGACCCAGTCGGCGATCAGCCACCAGGTGCGAGAACTGGAGGACTATTTCGGCCGACCCCTTTTCATCCGGCGCAACCGTCGCGTCGAACTGGTGCCGGAGGGGCGGCGGCTGCTTGACAGTCTTTCGCGGGTGTTTGATGTCATCGAGGCGGCCTGCGACGAGGTGGCGCTGGCACCGCGCGCGCAGGTGCTGGCGCTGCATTGCGCACCCAGCTTTGCCGCCAAATGGCTGGGGCCCCGCCTGCCCGAATTCATGCAGGCCCATGCCGACATCACCATCCGGCTGACCTCGGGCGCAGAACCTGTCGACCTCACCCGCATGCGGGAAATCGACGTCGCGATTGCCTACGGGCGTGTGCAGGAACGGGCGGGCGTGCTCTCCATCGCCCTGGGGCGCGAGCGCATCGTTCCCCTGTGTGCACCGCAACTGGTGGATGGCACGCGTCCCATCAGCCAGCAAATCGGTGACCTGGTCCTGATCGACTCCCAGCTCAGCGCCATCACCTGGCCTGGCTGGTTTGCGCGCAACGGGCTCACGCTGCCTGCGCGGCCCCGGCCGTCGTTCGACCGCGCCGCGCTCTCCATTTCGGCCGCCGTCGACGCCATGGGCGTCGCCCTGGAAAGCGTCCGTCTTGCCGAGCGCGAAATCTCCCGCGGCGAACTGGTCGAACTGGGAAGGGACATTTTTTGTCCCATTGCGGAAGAAACCCACTTTGTGTCCTGCCGGGTGAATGAGCAGCACATGGAAAAGGTCAGGCTTTTCCGTGAATGGCTTTTCAAGGCGGCAGGCGTCGATATGGGCCGGGGCAACGCGCCCATTCCTTGAAGGCGGATACCTGGGGTGATTTTGAGTCGAGCCCCAAGGCCGTCAAGCCGGCCCCGATGGAGTGCGGTGGGCTAACTGACCAGCGCCAGAGCCCCGAAATCGCCGACCCGCTCACCCAGGCCGGCAGGCACCAGCGTGCATCCGCTGGTCAGTGCCGGCAGTTTGCCGGCAATCTGCGCCTGCAGGCGCGGCAGCAGGTAGTCGCGGTGATGCCAGAACACGCTGCCGCCCAAGCTGATGCGCTCCAGGTCCAGCGTGATGATGAGGTTGTACAGCGCACGTCCCATGACCCGGCACAACTCATCCACCATCGCAACGGCGGCAGCGTCACCCGAGCGCGCCTTGGCCAAAATGCTGGCCGCATCCGCGGCGCCTCCCGAGGAGAAACGCCTGGCGATGGCATTGCCGGCCACCAGTCCTTCGAGATCGCCGATGTTGCCGCAGCCGCACAGCGCATCGTCGTTGTCGCTGACAAACATGTGCCCGGCATGGCCGGCATTGCCGTGCTTGCCGCGCAGGACGCGGCCGTCGACACACAGGCCGCAGCCAATGCCGGTGCTCCAGGTGACATAGGCGCAGTTGCCCATGCCTTGCAGCGCACCCCAGCGGCGCTCGGCTTCCAGCGCGCCTATGCCATCGTTTTCAATGCGCAGCGTGGTGGAGGTGCCGCGAAACTTCTCGCGCAACGGCGCCTCCAGCAAGGCACTGCTCCAGTCGTTGGGCAGGCCGCGCGCCGGCCCCGCCAGGCCGCCGCAGATGTTGGGTGCCGCGAGCTCAATCATGCCCGCCTTCATCACAAACGGGCCGCAGGACGACACGCCCACATCCGTGATGTCACGCTCGCCGATGCCGGCTTGCGCGCAGGCCTCGCCCAGCATCCGCAGGATCTGCCGTGCGACGGCGTCCGGCGTGCCGGTCTTGGCGGTGGGCTCGGAGCGGCGGGCCGACAGCGACGAGGGCTGCGGCACCGCGTGGGGTTCGGTCAAACCGGCCGTCAGGCTGATCGCTACCTTGGTGCCTCCCAGATCCACGCAGGCTTTCATGGCAGGCCTCTCACATTCCTCAGATCAACTGGGCAATCAGGCTGGCGACAAAGCTCAGCAGGATCGTGGTGGTCAGCGGGATAAACCATTCCCGCCCAAACAGGCGAAAGCGCAGGTCGCCGGGCAGCTTGCCAAAGCCCAGTTTTTGCAGCAGCGGGCTGAACCAGCTGATGAAAACCAGTGCAAGAAAGATGACGATGAACCAGCGGATCATGTTGCTAGTTTAGGGGTAATACGGTTCAGTGAGCACACCGCGTGCAGTGACGACCATCTCCTTCCCCCGCTGGGGGAAGGCCGGGATGGGGGCTCACGACGTGGGCGTCGAGCCACCGTGCTTATCTGGTCGTCGCTGGCCCCCACCCCAACCCTCCCCCGGAAGGGGAGGGAGCGGCAAAAGCCCTGTAACAAGCCCTGTAACCACCGGCAGCCCCCCGGGACGGGCTATAGGGTATGCGTACGGTCACCAGCGGAAAAACCCATGGGTTCCCACGGCGCACCTTTTGAGAATGCGATGACCTTGAACAGCTCGCCCATCTCGTGCTCGGCAATCAGCTTCTGCACCATGGCGCGCTCGGCGAGGTTGGTACTGTCAACGCCGCCTTCCATGCCCTCCAGCAGCCCGCAGTTGAGCAGGAAACGGCCCTGGCTGGTGTAGCCCAGCACCTGCAGGCCGGCGTCCTGCCCGGCCAGTGCGATGCCGGTGAAGTTGACATGGGCGGTGATGTCCTTGCTGCCCACATCCAGCAGCGCATCGGTGTCCGCCAGGTGGCCGCGATGGCACATCACGGTGCCCATGCTGCGCTGCGGATGGTAATACTCATGCTCGGGAAAGCCATAGTCCAGCAGGAACACCGCGCCCGCTTCCAGCCGGTCGGCCAGCGTGCGGATAAAACCTTCGGCCTGCGGGTGAATTTCGGTGAGGTAATCATGGCTGCCGGCCACTTCCAGCGGTGGCCGCAACTCAGTGCGCTGGTCGGCCCAGGTGAAGCGTTCTTCGTGCGTTTCCCGACGGGCCGCCCCTAGGGAAACACGGCCCCCTTCGGGGGGCAGCGAAGTACGCGAAGCGACAAGCGTGGGGGCCATGACCACGCCGCGCTCATGCCAGGCGGCGTTCAGCCGTGACAGCAGCTTCACCGGCATGGCATCCAGCACCTCATTGCCCACCACCACGCCGCGCATCTGCGGCGGCAGCTCGGTCGCCCACTGCACCTTGCTGCCGTGCGCCGCCAGCCGTTCACGCTGGCGCGCCTGCAGGCTGCCGGACAGGTCCACGATGGTGTAGCGCTCCACCAGCGGCCCCAGCGCGTCCAGAAGCTGCTGCGCCAGAGCGCCGGAGCCCGCGCCGAACTCCCAGATTTCCGAGGTGCCGGTGGCCTGCAGGGCCTGCGCCAGCTGGCGCGCCAACGCCTGGCCAAAACGCGGCGTGAGCTCGGGCGCCGTCACAAAATCGCTGCCACCGCCGCTGGTGCCGCCGGGCATCAGGCCGAATTTGCGGGAATCATTGGCGTAGTAGCCTAGGCCAGGTGTGTAGAGCGCCAGCGCCATGAACTGGTCGAAGCCGATCCAGCCGCCAGCATCGCCAATAGCCTTGGCAATGTGGGCCTGCAGCCCGGTCGTTAAAATGGGGGGGTGGCTGTTGTTTGTCACGCCCATGATTGTCGGCGATACCGCCCTGGCCCCGCAGCAGCCCCTACCCCAAAAACCCAACCTCCAGCCTGATGACCGCAACCCCCTCCCTCCCCGTTGTTCTCGTGACCGGCGCCGCCAAGCGGCTGGGCCGCGAGATCGCGCTGGCGCTGGCGGCCGGCGGCTGGCAGGTGGCGGTGCATTACCGCGGCTCTGAAGAAGATGCCCTGAAAACGGTCGCTGATTGCACCCGTTTGTCGGGGGCTGCCGCCGCTTTTCAGTGTGACCTGGAGCAGGAAGCCGGCGTTCGCGCCCTGCTGCCCCACGTTGCCGCGCATTTCGGCCGCGTTGACGCGGTGGTCAACAACGCCTCGACCTTTGAGCAGGACAGCGCCGCCAGCTTTGGCTTTGCCGCCCTGGACAAGCACCTGCACAGCAATACCGGCGCGGCCATCCTGCTGGCCCAGGCGCTGCACGCGCATGTGAGTGCCCGCAACGCCACTGGCGCCGTCGTCAACCTGCTGGACCAGAAGCTGTGGAACCAGAACCCCGATTTCTTCAGCTACACCCTGTCCAAGGCAGCGCTGGAAGCGGCCGGCACCATGCTGGCGCTGGCCCTGGCGCCACAGGTGCGCGTGGTCGGTGTGGCGCCCGGCCTCACCCTGACCAGCCACCTGCTGAGCGACGAGCAATTCGAGGCGCGGCACAAGCTCGCGCCGCTGGGCCGCTCCTCCACGCCGGCCGACGTGGCCGCCGCGGTGAAGTTCGCGCTGGAAAACAGTTCCATGACAGGCACCACCCTGCTGGTGGACGGCGGCCAGCACCTGATGAAATTCGAGCGCGATTTCTCGTTGATGTGAACGCAAACGCTGCAAAACCGCCTGCACACCCCGGCCCCAATCACTCAGACTGCCCCCCCCATGTACAACACCCTAGGCACCCAGATCCTGACGCTCACCGGTTTGCGTTTTGACGCCAACCTGGGCATTCTGGATCACGAAAAAACCGCACCGCAACCGATCCAGGTTGATGCCGAACTGAGCCTGGGCACGCAGCCGCTGCTGCCCAGCGACGACGACATCATGCATGTGCTGGACTACCGCAAGGTGCGCCAGATCATCATCAACGAGTGCACGGCCGAGCATGTGAACCTGCTGGAAAGCCTGATCGGCAAGCTGGCGCACCGGCTGATGCTGCTGCCCGGCGTGCTGGGGGTGCGGGTGAAGATTGCCAAACTTGAAATTTTTGACGACTGCGAAGTGGCGATTCGCATCGAGACGGGACAGTGGTGAACGACATGGGAGCCAACGACATGAACGCCGTGTGGGACGAGGCTGTTGAACGGCACGAGCGCGAAGAGAGTTCCGCGCGCGTGCAGAACAGCATGAAAATCGAGCGCGAGGACCACAAGCTTGAAAAGCGCCTGTGCCGCGAAGTCGGCCGCGCAATTGTCGACTTCAACATGATTGAAGAGGGCGACAAGGTCATGGTGTGCGTCTCCGGCGGCAAGGACAGCTACGCCATGCTCGATATCCTGCTGAAACTGCAAAAACGCGCGCCCATCAGGTTCGAGCTGATCGCCGTCAACCTGGACCAGAAGCAGCCCGGTTTTCCCGAGCATGTACTGCCTGACTATCTGGGCAAGCTCGGTGTGCCGTTTCACATTGAAAACCAGGATACCTACAGCATCGTCAAGCGCGTGATTCCGGAAGGCAAAACACTGTGCTCGCTGTGCTCACGCCTGCGGCGGGGCATTTTGTACCGTGTGGCGGGCGAACTCGGCGCGACCAAGATCGCGCTGGGCCATCACCGCGACGACATGCTGCAGACTTTTTTCCTGAACATGTTTTTTGCAGCCAAGCTCAAGGGCATGCCGCCCAAGCTGGTCAGCGATGACGGCAAGAACATTGTGATCCGGCCCATGGCCTATGTGCCTGAAAAAGACCTGACGCGCTGGGCCCAGGTGCGTGACTTCCCCATCATTCCCTGCACGCTGTGCGGCAGCCAGGAAAACCTGCAGCGCAAGCAGGTCGGCAACATGCTGCGCGAGTGGGAGAAAAAGCACCCGGGGCGGCTGGAGAACATGTTTTCCGCGTTGCAGAACATCGTGCCCTCCCACCTGATGGACAGCAAGCGCCATGACTTCAAAAACATCCGTACCACCGGTGTTGCCGATGCCGAGGGGGACAAGGCTTTTGATGCCGAAGAATTCAGCGAGCCCCTGCGCCCCGGCCTGTCCGTGATCGACGTCACGTCGCTGTAGGCATGAAAGTCTTCAGCACAATCCGTTTGCACCTGATCACTTGATGTCCTTATAAGACTATGAGACGAGTATTTTTAGCTATCATTTCAGTCGCATTTCTCGCCCTCCTCACGGTGGGCTGCTCGACCACGCGCCTGGTCGATAGCGACGTCACGGCTTTTTCAAAATGGAACGCCGCGCCACCCCGTCCCGGCACCGCGTACCGGTTTGAACGCCTGCCCTCGCAGCAGGCCGTCGGGGCGCAGCAGGACCATGTTGAGGCGATGGCGCGCACGGCCCTGTCCCGGGTGGGCATGGAACTGAACCCGGCTGCGGCGCGCTACAGCGTGCAGGTGGTGCTCAACACCCAGGTCGTGGACCGCGGGCTGTATGACGGTGTGGGTTATGACGGTTTCGGCTTTGCGACCCCGGGGGTCTTTATGGCTGGCGGCAACCGTGGCGCATCGGTGGGCCTGTCATTTCCGATGCGTTTTCCGGAGCCCCCTTATTTCAAGCGCGAACTGGTCGTGTTGATGCGCGACCTGACGACCCAGCAGGCGGTCTTTGAAACCCGGGCACTGCACGATGGCGTCTGGAGTGACTCCCTCAGCGTACTGCCCGCCATGCTGGACGCCGCACTGCGCGGCTTTCCCGAACCGGCGCCGGGCAGACGCCGCATTAATGTTGAAATCCCCAAATAAATGAGGCCCCCACGTTCACTCACTGCGTGTAGCTCTCTGCCCCCCGAGGGGGCCGCTGCGCCTGCGGTCTGGCAAAGCCAGTCCCGCGGCCCCGGCTTGGTCTGGATTGAAGCCCCACGCTTGTGGCATTCCGTTCGCCCTGAGCCTGTCGAAGGGCACCCGCCAAGGAATCCCGCCCAATGACTGAAGCTACCCGCATCATTGCCATTCGCCATGGTGAAACCACCTGGAATGTGGACGCGCGCATTCAGGGCCACCTTGACATTCCGCTCAATGACACCGGGCACGGCCAGGCCAGGCGAATGGCCCAGGCGCTGGTGGACGAACCGATCACCGCGATCTATGCCAGCGACCTCAGCCGGGCCCGGGAAACCGCCGGCTACCTGGGGCATGCCGTGGGTGTGGAGGTGATCAGGGAGCGCGGGCTGCGCGAACGCTGCTTTGGCGAGTTCGAGGGCAAAACCTTTGCCGAAATCGAGGTGCTGCTGCCCGAGCAGTCCCTGCGCTGGCGCAAACGAGACCCTGAATTCGCCCCGCCTGGCGGCGAATCGCTGCTGGACTTGCGCCGCCGCGTGGTGGGCACCGCAGAGCGGCTCGCCGCGGAACACCCGGGCGAGCTGATCGCGCTGGTCGGTCACGGCGGCGTGATGGACATCCTCTACCGCGCAGCCACCCGGCAGGACATCCAGGCCCCCCGCACCTGGGCGCTGGACAACACCGCCATCAACCGCCTGCTCTGGACGCCCGAGGGCTTCACGCTGGTGGGCTGGGCCGATACCCGGCACCTGAACGGTGACGCATCCCATGACAACCGATTTACCGACGACGCCGCCCCCGCTCCCGGCGCCGCCAACACCCAATGAGTGAATCCCCGCACACCATGAGCACATCGTCTTCCCGTTTGTCCGACCTGATAGGCAAGCCCGTCACCGAGGTTGATACACCCGCCCTCGTCATTGACCTGGATGCGATGAAGCGCAACCTGGGCCGCATGGCCGAATTTGCGAGAAAGCACAGCATCCGCTGGCGCCCCCATGCCAAGATGCACAAGAGCGCGGCGCTCGCCAAACTGCAGATCAAGGCCGGCGCGGTGGGCGTATGTGTGCAGAAGACCGCCGAGGCCGAGGCCATGGTGGCCGGCGGGGTGTACGACGTCTACATCAGCAACGAAGTCATTGCGCCTGCCAAGCTGGCGCGGGTGGCGGCACTGACGCAGAAGGTCGCGCCGCATGGCGGCAAGCTGGCCATTGCGGTGGACAGCACCCAGGGCGTGAACCGGCTGGCGCAGGCCATGAACGAGACCAGGGCCGGCAGCGGCGTGAGCACCATCATTGACGTGTTCGTCGAAATCGACGTCGGCCAGGGCCGCTGTGGTGTGGAGCCCGGAGCCGCCGCGGTGACGCTGGCGCTGGAGATCCGCAAACACCCGGCCCTGCGCTTTGCCGGCCTGCAGGCCTACCATGGCAAGGCCCAGCATATTCGCAGCGCGCAGGAGCGGCGCGACGCGATTGCCCAAGCCGCAGCCGCCGTGCAGCGCACGCGCGAACTGATCGAAGCCCAGGGCATCGCCGTCGGCTTGGTCACCGGCGGCGGCACCGGCAGCTTTGTGCTGGAGGCAGCCAGCGGCGTTTATGGCGAATTGCAGGCGAGCTCCTTCCTGTTCATGGATGTCGACTATGCGAAAAACGAGCGCGACCCGGCGCAGCCGCAGTTCGAGCACGCCCTGTTTGTCAAGACCCAGGTCATCAGCACCCGCAGCGGCCATGCCGTGTGCGACGCCGGCCACAAGAGTCACGCCATCGATTCCGGCCTGCCGCTGGTGCATACCCTGGATGGCGAGGATGCGCTGGAATATTTCAACGGCGGTGATGAGCATGGCATCTTGCGGCCCGCCGCGGGCGGCTCGCGCCTGCCGGGGCTGGGCCACATCCTGTGGCTGATTCCCGGCCACTGCGACCCGACCGTCAACCTGCACGATGTGATGATTGCGGTGGGCGGTGGCCTGCGCCGGGGCATTGTGCAGCGCATATTCCGGGTGGATGCGCGGGGCGCGCTGACCTGATACCTGACCGTCCCGCGCTTGATGCAGCGGGATTTGCAGCCCGCAACAAACCGCTACAGGCCATCAGCGAACGGGAACCCGCGCGCCGAAACGCGCGCCAGCCGCCCGTGCAGCGCCGTCAGGTAAACATGTCGTTGCCGCTCACCGGGGGCGCCACGCCGAGGTGGCGGTAGGCGGCCAGCGTGGCAATGCGGCCGCGCGGCGTGCGCTGCAGGTAGCCCTGCTGAATCAGGTAGGGCTCGATCACATCTTCAATCGTATCGCGCTCTTCGCCAATGCTGGCGGCAATATTGTCCAGCCCCACCGGGCCACCGTCAAAGCGGTGGATCACGGCTTCGAGCAGCTTGCGGTCCATCACATCAAAACCCTGCGGGTCCACATCGAGCATAGCCAGGGCCTTGTTGGCAATGTCCAGCGTGATCTGGCCCGTGCCCTTGACGTCAGCATAGTCGCGCACGCGGCGCAGCAGGCGGTTGGCAATGCGCGGCGTGCCACGTGAGCGGCGTGCAATCTCAAAACCGCCCTCCTCGTCCAGGGGGGCATTGAGCAACTTGGCGCTGCGCTTGACAATGCGCGCCAGCTCTTCGGGGGTATAAAACTCCAGCCGCGCGACGATGCCAAAACGGTCGCGCAACGGATTGGTCAGCATGCCGGCGCGCGTGGTGGCGCCCACCAGCGTGAAGGGCTGCAGATCGAGCTTGATGCTGCGCGCCGCCGGACCTTCACCGATCATGATGTCAATCTGGTAGTCCTCCAGCGCCGGGTAGAGGATTTCCTCGACCACCGGGCTCAGGCGATGAATTTCGTCGATGAAGAGAACGTCGTTCTTTTCCAGGTTGGTCAGCAGCGCCGCCAGGTCCTTGGGTTTTTCGAGCACCGGGCCCGAGGTCTGGCGCAGATTGACGCCCAGCTCATGCGCAATGATGTGGGACAGCGTGGTCTTGCCCAGGCCCGGCGGGCCGAACAGCAGCACATGGTCCAGCGCCTCGCTGCGTTTCTTGGCCGCGCCAATGAAAATCTCGAGTTGTTCGCGCACCTTGGCCTGGCCGACGTACTCGTCAAACAGCTTGGGCCGCAGCGCGCGCTCGATCGCTTCCTCATGGGGCGAAGCGGGCGCGGCCGACATCACGCGTTTGGCGGGCGGCAGGTCGGCTGCGGAAAAGTCGTCGGTCTGAATGGTCATAAGGCCCCCACGCTTGTCACTGCGTGTACTGCGCTGCCCCCCGAGGGGACCGCTGCGCCTGCGGCCCGGCAAAGCCGGTTCCGCGGCCCCTGCTTGGGTAGAAGAGAGCCCCCACGGTCGCTCATTTTCATTTCGCCAGCGCCTTCAACGCCAGCTTGATGCCATCGCTGACGCCGATATCCTTGGGCAGGGCCTTGAGCGCGAGCGCGGCGTCACGGTCACTGTAGCCCAGCGCCACCAGCGCCTGCAGGATGTCGGACTGGCTGTCGCTGCTGACACTGACCTGCACGCCGATGTCGGCGCCCAGCTTGCCCTTGAGTTCAAGCAGCAGCCGTTCGGCGGTTTTCTTGCCGATGCCGGGCACCTTGATGATGCGGCCGGCCTCCTGGTGGGTCACGGCCTGGGCGAGCTCCTCGACGCTCATGCCGCTGAGCACGCTGAGCGCGGTGCGCGGGCCGACGCCCGAAATCTTGATGAGCTGGCGAAACGCGGCGCGCTCGGTGGCGCTGCCAAAACCGTAGAGGATTTGCGCGTCCTCGCGCACCACAAAATGGGTCAGCAGGCTGACTTTTTCACCCAGCCCCGGCAGGTTGTAGAAAGTGCTCATAGGCACCAGTACCTCATAGCCGACGCCGTTGCAGTCCACCAGGACTTCCGGTGGATTTTTTTCGGCCAGCTGGCCTGAGATTCTTCCGATCATGGCCAAATCTTATCAGTCAGGCAGGCGCGGAAATTTGGGGGGACAATCTCGCGAGAACCCACCCCTTTCAGAAAAAGCCGCGCCTTGATCCTTCGCTACACCTTCACGCCGCCCAACAACACCCGCATGGGGCATCTGTGCGGGCCCATGGACTCCCATATCCGCACCATCGAAGCCGCGCTGCAGGTGACGATTGCGCACCGCTTTGAGCAGTTCAAGATCGACGGCGCCAAGGTCAGGGCCCAGCAGGCGCTCGAGGTGCTGCAGGCGCTGTACGAGATGGCCCAGCGGCCCATCGCCGAGGAAACCGTGCAGCTCATGCTGGCCAGCGACACCCCGATGAGCGCGGCGCCCGACGGCGCCATGGCGCTGTCGACGCGGCGTGCCGACCTGCGCGCCCGCACCACCAACCAGGGCCAATACCTCGAGAACATTGCCAACCACGACATCACCTTTGGCATTGGCCCGGCCGGCACCGGCAAGACCTACCTGGCGGTCGCCTGCGCGGTCGATGCACTGGAGCGCAGCACCGTGCAGCGCATCGTGCTGACGCGCCCGGCCGTGGAGGCGGGCGAGCGCCTGGGCTTTTTGCCGGGCGACCTGAGCCAGAAGGTCGACCCCTACCTGCGCCCGCTCTATGACGCGCTGTATGAACTGATGGGCTTTGAACGCGTGCAAAAAGCCTTTGAACGCCAGCAGATCGAAATTGCCCCGCTGGCTTTCATGCGCGGCCGCACGCTGAACCACGCCTTTGTGATCCTGGACGAGGCGCAGAACACCACGCCCGAGCAGATGAAGATGTTTCTGACCCGCATCGGCTTTGGCGCCAAGGCCGTGGTGACCGGCGATGTCAGCCAGGTCGATTTGCCGCGCACGCAGCTCAGCGGGCTGATCGACGCCGAACGCGTGCTGCGGCGTGTCAAGGGGATTGCGATCACGCGCCTGACCAGCGCCGACGTGGTGCGGCATCCGCTGGTGGCGCGCATTGTGGACGCCTACGACAAACAGGGCAGCCCCACCGTGGCCTCGGTGGATGCCATTGACTCAATAGCACCCATCACCCGCCCCTCCAGGGCGAGGAGCCGCAATGGCTCCTGATTTTCCGCTCAGGCAGCTCGACCTTTCCCTGCAGTTCGGCCAGTTTCCCGGCATCGCCCGCCACCGCGCCGCCCTGCCGCGCCGCCAGGTGCAGCGCTGGATCAGCCATGCGCTGAAAACCGATGCCGAGATCACGGTGCGCATCGTCGATGCCGAAGAGGGCCAGTCGCTCAACCGCGACTACCGGCGCAAGGACTACGCCACCAACGTGCTGACCTTTGACTACACCCGGGAACCCGTGGTGACCGCCGACCTGGTGCTCTGTGCTCCGGTGGTGGAGCAGGAAGCCCGCGAACAGGGCAAAACGCTAGAGGCGCACTACGCCCACCTGCTGGTCCACGCGACGTTGCATGCGCAAGGCTATGACCACGAGACCAACGAGCGCGACGCACTGGAAATGGAAACACTGGAGATCCTGCTGCTGGCCGCGCTGGGGTTTGCCAACCCTTATTGACGTGGCGGGTGGGCCCTGGAACTGGTCCAGGTCCAGGCTCAGGCTCAGGCTCAGGCTGTCGGATTGATCTGCAAGGGAATGGTCACCGGCCCGTCATTGACCAGGTGCACCTGCATGTCAGCGGCAAACTGCCCGGTTTGCACGTCAGGATGCGCCGCCCTCGCCTGCGCCACAAAATAATCGTAAAGCCGGCGACCCTCCTCGGGGGCGGCGGCGCCGGTGAAGCCGGGCCGGTTGCCCGCCGACACATCGGCAGCCAGCGTGAACTGGCTCACGATGAGCAGGCCTCCAGAACTTCCCTGTCCGTTCACGTCCTGCACGCTGCGGTTCATCTTGCCGGCCTCGTCTGAAAAAATCCGCAGCTTCAGGATTTTGGCGAGCAGTTTGTCGGCCTGCGGCTCGGCATCCCCACGTTCGGCACACACCAGCACCAGAAGCCCCTGGCCGATCCGGCCCACGGTGTCGCCGGCAATCACGACGCGGGCCTCGGCCACGCGCTGCAACACGGCCTTCACGCAATAACCTTCATGCCATGGCCTTCATGCCATGGCCTTCATGTCGAATGCATCAGGGCGCATTGGCATCAATCGGTCACGCCTGCAGCCACAAACAGCGGCTTGCCCACCGGCCCCGACAGAAAAGTGACGAACTGCTGCGCCAGTTCCTGCTGTTGGCCGGAAACCAGCGGCGCGGCGGTGTAGGAGGTGTAGTTCTGCCCCTCGGCCGGCACCGGGCCGACGAAGCGCAGGCCCTTGTCCTGGTACAGCAGGATTTCAGTCATCGCGCCAAAACCAACCTCGCGGCCCTTGCCCTTGATGACATGTTCCATGACGGCTGCACCGTCGGTGTAACGGGTGGTCTTGCCCTCCACCTGCGTGTAAACGTCCATCTTCTTGAGCAGGCCTTCCAGGTAAAGGCCGGTGGACGCGCGGTTGAAGACCAGCGAGTCGGCCTCGAGCACGGAACGCCTGAGCGCATCGGCATTTGCAATGTCCGGCAGCGGCGCCCCGTCACGCACCGCCACGCCCATGCCCACCCGGCCGACATTGGCACGCGTTTCCGCCAGCTTGCTGGCAGCGGCAAACTCGCCGATCACAGCCGGTGGTGCAATCACCACATCAAAGGCCGGGTTGCCATCCATGCGCTTGCGCAACTCGGGCGCGGTATTGAACGTGATGCGCGCCACATGGCCCGTCTGCTTCTGGAAGGCCGCCGCGGCCGCCTTGAGGCCGGGCTCGATGGCTCCGGCGCTGAGCACGGCAATCTCCGCGGCACCAGCGGTGCCCGCAAGGCCAGCCACCGCGAACAGGGTGAAGGCCAGGGTTGTCAATACGGCACGGACACGGTTCATGGGAGCTCCTGAAAGGAAGGGACTGCAGGCGCCCAGCGCAGCATGGGCCGAAGTTTATCTGCACAAGACCGATCAGATGAGATCAACCTCGTCATCAAAGTGAGCTTCCACGTCGCTGGGCAGCAGCTGGATGGTCGCGCGCAGCCCGGGCACGGCGCTCATCAGCGCCTGCTCGACGCTGGTGCGCACGGCGGCCGCGCGGCCCAGCGACCAGCTGGCCGGCATGTGCATGTGCAGGTCCACAAAACGGCGCTGGCCGGAGCGGCGCGTAGTCAGGTGGTCAAAGCGGATGGTGTGGTGCTTGAACTCTTCCAGTGTCTTGTGGATGTCGGCCAGCACCTCGGGTTCGACCGCCTCATCCATCAACCCCTGGGACGAACGCCACATCAGCCGGGCGCCTTCCCACAGAATGTTCAGGGCCACGCCGAAGGCCACCACCGCATCGAGCCACAGCCAGCCGGTGACCAGCACGGCGCCGATACCAACCACGACGCCGACGGAGGTCCAGACATCCGTCACCAGGTGCCGGGCATCGGCTTCCAGGGCTATTGAGCGATGGGCCCGGGCCGAGCGAAACATCACCCATGCCAGCAGGCCGTTGAGGCCGGAGCTGACAACCGACAGCGCCAGGCCCCAGCCGAGCTGCTGCAGGGGCTGCGGGTCAAAAATGCGGTGCCCCGCAGCCCAGATGATGGCCACGGCAGCGCCAATGATCAGCGCGCCTTCAAAGCCGGACGAGAAATATTCGGCCTTGTGGTGGCCGTAGGGATGGTCCTCGTCGGCCGGCCGCTGCGCGATGGTGACCATGGCCAGGCCAAACAGGGCACTGGCCAGATTGACAAAGGATTCCAGCGCATCCGACAGCAGGCCCACCGAGTCGGTGATGTACCAGGCGCCGGTTTTCAGCACGATGGTGATCGCCGCCACCGCCACGGAGGCCCTGAGCAGGCGTTGCGGCGTCAGAAATTTCAGGTCCAGTCGGCTCATGCGTTCATTGTCAACGATGCCGGACCCCGCCAACAAGCTATGCAAGAATGCGGCGATGCTCCAAGTGCGACAACGTTGGCTGGTCTGGGCCCTGCTCTGGTGCGCCATCACGGCGCTGGGCTGCGTGGCGCTGGCGCGCCTGGAGCTGGCCCAGCTGCGCGACAACTTTGAAACCGACGCACGCATCGCGCACCGCCTGCTGAGCCAGCGCGTGGTGCAGCACGACGCCGTCATGGCCACGCTGGCGCTGCTGCAGCCCGCGGCCGACGCATCCCGGCCCGAGCAGCGCCTGCCTTCGGTCTACCCGCAGATCATCGGCGTGCATCGTCAGGACCGCGAGGCCATCTGGCCGGATGAACGCCTGCGCAATGCGGCGACCCTGTCGCGGGCCCTGCGCAGGCCGGTGCTGGCGGAGGCGGACCTTGCCCGCGGCCGCTACCAGCTGGTGCTGGCGGCCGAGCCCACAAGCTACGCATTGCAACTGGACTTGCGTGCCGTGGTGCCCTGGAGCGAATGGCCCATGGCTCCCGACACCAGCCCGGTGCGCGTCACGCTGGAGCATCAGGGGCAGATTTTTGTGCTGCAGCCGGGCCATGACCAGGCGGGCGGCTGGCGCTTTGAATTTCACAAACACCTGGCCGCCGAGAGCCAGCCATTTGATGTGGTGGCCCTGCGCCAGGTCGGCTGGGGCGAGCTGCCGTGGGGCTGGATGCTGGCCTGGGCCCTGCTGGTGGCCGCCGTGCTGGTGGCCTGGCTTGCCCTGCTGCGCCAGCGAACCGCACGCCGGCGCGCCGAGGAGCTGCTGCGGCTGGGCCAGGTGGGGCGGCTGAACACGCTGGGAGAACTCGCAGCCGGCATGGCCCACGAGCTGAACCAGCCGCTGACCGCCCTGCTCGCCAACACCCAGGCCGCCGGCCGGCTGCTCAACGACAACCCGCCCGAGCTGGACAGCGCCCGCGCCGCCATGGCCCAGGCCGTGGAGCAGGCCCGCCGTGCGGCGGACGTGGTGGGCCGGCTGCGGCGCGCGGTAGAACGCCCCGGTCTGGCTGCGCCGGCGCAGCGGGTGGTGCTGCAGGGCGCGGTGCGCAATGCGCTGTACCTGCTGGAGCCCGAATTCAAGCGCCGCGAGGTGACGCCACAACTGGAGATGCCGTCCGCCCCCGTCACGGTACTGGCCGAGCCGGTGGCGCTGGAACAGATCATCCACAACCTGCTGATGAATGCCCTGCAGGCGCTGGAGCAGGTGCCTGCCGGTGAACGCCAGCTCAATGTGACGCTGCGCTCGGCCGACAGGCAAGGGGTGGTGACCATCACCGACTGCGGACCGGGAATGGCAGGCGACGTGCTGCCGCGCATTTTCGAGCCCTTCTTCACCACACGCGACACCGGCCTCGGGCTGGGGCTGAGCCTGTGCGAAACGCTGGCTACCAGCATGGGCGGCAGCCTGGCGGCGGCGCACAACGCACCGCGCGGGGCCGTGTTCAGTCTGTCTTTGCCCCTGGCGGTCACACCATGAAAGAACGTTCAGCCCCTCCCGGAACGCCGCCCGGCGGGAAGCCGGCCCTTCCCCGGGAAAGGGAAAGAAGCAACGGACCGCACGACGGGAAAACGGTGGGGGCCCTGCTGTCGCCCCTGATTCACCTGATCGATGACGACGAGGCGGTACGCAGCAGCCTCGCGCTGCTGATCAGCACGGTCGGCCTGCGGGTGCAAAGCTGGAGCGACCCGCAGGCCTTCATCAGCGGCTTTGACCGCCAGGGCATTGGCGCCATCGTGCTCGACGTGCGCATGCCCGGCATCAGCGGCCTGGCCGTGCTGGACACGCTCATGGCACAGGGCGTGGACCAACCAGTGATCATGCTGACCGGGCACGGCACGGTGGACATGTGCCGCCGCGCCTTCAAGTCCGGCGCGGCTGAATTCCTGGAAAAACCGGTCAATGACGAGCAACTGCTGGAAGCGCTGCAAAACGCGGTACGCCAGCATGTGAAGTCGCGTGAGCGGCGCCAGACCGACCGGCAGGCGCAGGAACGCTTTGCGCAGTTATCGGAGCGCGAACGCGAGGTGCTAGGCCTGATCGTCGCCGGCCTGACCAACAAGGAAATCGGCCGGGCGCTGGATGTGTCGCCGCGCACCGTGGAAACCCACCGCGCCAACCTGTTTGCCAAGCTGGAAGCCGAGTCACTGGCGCAGCTGATCCGGCAGTATGCGACGCTGGCAGACGAAGCCGACGGTCGATAGGTATTCACCGAAAGCCAGTCCAAGCCGCGGAACCGGCTTCGCCGGGCCGCAGGCGGGCGGCCCCCTCGGGGGGCAGGGAGTTACGCGAAGCGAAGGACCGTGGGGGCAGTATTTCTACGGAGCCTGGCGCGTAACCCTACGAATGGGCAAAACAGCGGCCATTTCTTAAAGTTCTCCCACGGTTGATCGAACCGCCTTGAACGGTTTTTGAACCGTTTCCAACAACTACTTTCCGGAGAACACCATGCGCAACATCATCAAAGCTTCCGCTCTGGCCCTGTCCCTCGCAGCCACCGCGGCCAGCGCCCAGGCCGTACGGACCGAAAAAAACATGTCCCTAGAGCTGGCCAACCAGATTGCCGCCGCCAGCGTGGCCGCCTGCGCTGCCAACGGTTACGCGGTTGCCGCCACGGTGGTGGATCGCGCGGGCACCGTGCGCGCCGTCCAGCGTGCCGACAATGCCGGCCCGCACACGCTGGGCGCCAGCCTGCAAAAGGCGTTCACCTCGGCCTCGGCCAAAAACAACACCCAGGCCATGATGGAGGTTTCGCAAAAGAACCCCGGCGCGGCCAATCTCGGTGACATCCCCGGCTTCCTGATGCTGGGCGGCGGCGTGCCGGTCAAGGTCGGCAATGAAGTCATAGGCGCCGTCGGCATCGGTGGTGCGCCCGCCGGCAACCTCGACGAACAGTGCGCCGTGGCCGCGCTGGACAAGGTCAAGGACCTGCTGAAATAAGCACCGGAGCGCCAGCATGAACCGACGCCCTGCCGGACTGCTCCTGAACGCCCTGGCGCTGGCCGCTGCCTGCGGGCTCGGCGCCCTGGCGAGCGCGCCTGCGGCGGCTCAGGTGGCCCCGAGCGCCACCGAAGTCGCGCACTACAGGGGCCTGCACGCCGCCGCCCACCAGGGCGATGTGGCCCGCATTGACAAGCTTGCCTCGGCCAAAGCCGATCTCGATGCCCGGGATGGCAATGGCCGCACACCGCTGCACGTCGCCACCTTTGCGAGGCAGCAGGGCGCGATTCGCGCGCTCGTCAAGGCAGGCGCCCACATTAACCTGCTGGACCACGACGTCTACGATGGCGTGACGATTGCCTCGGTCGCCGATGACGAGGAAACGCTGCGCGTGCTGCTGGCCCTGGGCGCCAGCGCGAAGCAGGTGACCAGCCGTTATGACGGCACCGCACTGATCGCCGCCGCCCATCTGGGGCATGACGGGGTGGTCCGGCAGCTGATTGCCGCCGGCGCGCCGCTGGACCATGTGAACAACCTGCACTGGACGGCCGTGATCGAATCCATCGTGCTGGGCAATGGCGGCGCCCGCCACCAGGCCACGCTAAAGGCCTTGATAGACGCCGGGGCCAACCTGCAGCTGACCGACCGGCAGGGCAACACACCCTTGCAGCTGGCCCGGTCACGCGACTACGGCGAGATGGTGAAGATGCTGGAAAAGGCTGGCGCGAAGTAGTCGAGAGACGGGCCGGAATGCGCAGGCTTACTGCGCGGGCGCTACAGGCCGGTTCGGGTATACATGCAGGTGCGGCGTTGACTGCGCCAGGGCCAAAAAATCACGGTCGTTATGCACCAGCAAGGCCCCCTGTTCGAGCGCAATCGCGGCAATCAGACAGTCGGTCGATTTGCGAATCGTCAAACCCTGCTGGCGGGCTTGCCGGTACAGCTGCGCGGCGGCCGCGAAAGTTTCCAGCTCGTCCAGCGGCAACAACATGGTCTGAGCGCCCAATATCTTTTGCGTGACCGCAAACTGCCGCTCTGACGAGACGCCCTGCAGCACTTCGAGGTAAATCATCTGGGTCAAGGCCAGTTCTTCCTGCCCCTCTCTGGCCTGCACGAAACGCACCGCATCGGTGTCCGAACCGCGCAACCAGTCGATCCAGACGGAGGAATCGATCAGCAGCATCAGGCTTTCTTTTGCCCCGCTGGCCTGACAGTTTTCTTGACGGACTTTTTGAGTGGTCTTCCAACAGGTTCGGACAGGGGCGCTTGCGCCGCGGCCTGGATGGCCTCCGAGGGCGCCGCGGCCGCAGTGTAGATCGCCCGGGGCTGCTCTACCCGAAATTGCCCCACTTCATGACCTCGTGCCCAAGGCGCCTTGGGATCGTAGTCGGGGTCAACCCCTCCGATGCCGAACAACTCACGAATCGAGGGCCGACGGGCCCGCGCCACCATCTCGCGCAGGGCTCGGTCAACCACCTCGCGCTTGGTACGCGCGCCGGACAAGCGCATGGCCTCGGCCACGACGACTTCATCAATGTCGATGTTGGTGATCATGGGTATAAATTGTACAGTCTTTGTACAATTTATACCCCTTCGCAGCAATCCCGCAATCGCAATCTATACCCTGGTTATTCAGGCCAGCGTCACCCGCGCAAATTTGCGCTTGCCCACTTGCAGCACATAGGTGCCGGCGCCCAGCTTCAGGGCCTTGTCACTGACCACGCTGGAGTCCACACGCACGCCGCCGCCGTCAATCAGGCGGTTGGCCTCGCTGCCGGAAGGCGCCAGGCCGGCGGCCTTGAGCAGGGCGCCAATGCCCAGGGGCGCACCTGACAGCGACACCTCGGGGATCTCGTCGGGGATGCCGCCCTTGCTGCGGTTGATGAAGTCCTGCTCGGCCGCATCGGCAGCCGCCGCGTTGTGGAAGCGGGCGGTGATTTCCTTGGCCAGCGCCACCTTGGCGTCCTTGGGGTTGCGGCCGGCTTCGACCTCGGCCCTGAGCGCGGCAATTTCGGCTTCGCTCCTGAACGACAGCAGGGTGTACCAGCGCCACATCAGCACATCCGAAATGCTCAACACCTTGGCAAACATGGTGTTGGGATCTTCAGAAATACCGATGTAGTTGTTCTTGCTCTTGGACATCTTCTCGATGCCATCGAGCCCCTCGAGCAGCGGCATGGTCAGAACGCACTGGGGCTCCTGGCCATACTCGACCTGCAGGTGTCGGCCCATCAGCAGGTTGAACTTCTGGTCGGTGCCGCCGAGCTCCAGGTCGGACTTGAGCGCCACCGAGTCATAGCCCTGCATCAGCGGGTATAAAAACTCGTGAACGCTGATCGACTGGCCGCCCTTGAAGCGGTCGTGGAAATCGTTGCGCTCCATCATGCGGGCCACGGTGTAGCGCGAGGCCAGCTGGATCATGCCGCGGGCACCCAGTGGGTCGCTCCATTCGCTGTTGTAGCGAATTTCGGTCCTGGCCGGGTCCAGCACCAGGCTGGCCTGCCGGTAGTAAGTCTGGGCGTTGACCTCGATCTGCTCGCGGGTCAGCGGCGGCCGGGTGCTGTTGCGGCCTGAGGGGTCGCCAATCATGGTGGTGAAGTCGCCAATCAGGAAAATCACCGAGTGGCCCAAATCCTGGAGCTGCCGCATTTTGTTCAAAACCACCGTATGTCCGACATGAATGTCAGGTGCGGTCGGGTCCAGCCCCAGTTTGATGCGCAGCGGCACGCCGGTAGCCTCGCTGCGGACCAGTTTTTTGACCCATTCGTCCTGTGGAATCAGTTCTTCGCATCCGCGCAGGGAAACGGCCAGCGCCGTCCTGACACCGTCAGACAGGGGGAGATTTGTAACAAGTTCTTGATTCATAAGGGGTTTTCACATGCGGGGGCTTTATCCGACAGATATAATTCGTGCTCTCCTGCATCAGGCCGCCATTTTAGTTGGCCCGCAATTTGCTGATCAGGATCAGAAACGTTTTAAGTCCGGTGACGCCGGACCCTCACATCAGCAGTGCGGGCCAGTCACCGATCACCTTATATCGCAGTCAGGCGCACCAACCTCGGGTTATGGCGCCTTGGGTGCACTTTAGTTGGGAATTTTCGTTTTGCGCCTGCCCGCCCCCTCCCACATCCTGACATCCCTCGCGAACAGCCTTCGCCGCCACCCCAAACGAGTCACCGGCAGCCTTGCCGCCTTGCTGCTCGGCACCGGGGTGACCGCGTTCGGTGTAGCGCCACTGGCACCCGATGCCGCCGATTTGCCGGTTTACCAGGTGCTGGAGGCGGTGCAACCCCTGCCTACGCAAGCCCAGACCGACGCACTAGGCGACTTCCGCTTCAACCTTTTTCGCACCGAAGGCACGCGCAGCAGCGACACCGCCGACACCCTGCTCAAGCGCCTGGGCATCAATGACCCAGCCGCGGCAGCCTTTTTGCGCAGCGACGCCAACGCCCAGGTGATCCTGGCAGGCCGCACCGGCAAAAATGTAACGGCCGAAGCCAGCGACAGCCAGCAACTGCAGAAGCTCAGCATGCGCTGGCCCACCGACGACGAGACGATGTTCAAGCGGATCGTGATCGAACGCACCCCCACCGGCTTCAGCTCCCGCATAGAAACCGCGCCCTACACCAGCTCGGCACGGCTGGCCAGCGGCAGCATCCACACCTCGCTGTTTGCCGCCACCGACGAAGCCCACATTCCCGACGGCGTGGCCGTGCAGATGGCCGAGATTTTCTCGGGCGACATCGATTTCCGCCGCGCGCTGCGCAAGGGCGACCGCTTCAACGTGGTCTACGAAACCCTGGAAGCCGACGGCGAGGCGCTTCGCACCGGTCGTGTGCTATCGGCCGAGTTTGTCAACGCCGGCAAGGCCTACCAGGCCATGTGGTTCCAGCCCCCGGGTCAAAATGCCGCGGGCGCACCAAACAAGGGCGGCTATTACACGCTGGACGGCCAGAGCCTGCGCCGCGCCTACCTGAGCTCCCCGGTGGAATTTTCCCGCATCAGCAGTGGTTTTTCCATGCGCTTTCACCCCATCCTGCAGAAATGGCGCGCGCACCTGGGAACCGACTTTGCCGCCACCACGGGCACGCCCGCACGCACCGTGGGCGACGGGGTGGTGGAGTTTGCCGGCGTACAGAACGGCTACGGCAACGTGGTTTTCATCCGGCACCGCAACAACCACGAAACCGTGTACGCGCACCTGAGCAAGATCTCGGTACAGCGCGGCCAGAGCGTCAGCCAGGGCCAGACCATTGGCCTGGTCGGCTCAACCGGCTGGGCCACCGGCCCGCACCTGCACTTCGAGTTCCGCGTCAACGGCGCCCAGCAGGACCCGATGACGATTGCCAAGCAGAGCGAAACCATCCCCGTCTCCACCGCGGCCCTGCCGGCGTTCAGGCAGCTGGCAGACGGCGTCAGAAACCAGCTTCTTGCTGCTGCCACCATTTCGCAGACTCGCGCGGAATAAATAGGGCCCCCACGCTTTTCACTGCGTGTAATGCGCTGCCCCCCGAGGGGGCCGCTGCGCCTGCGGCCCGGCTGAGCCGGTTCCGCGGCCCCTGCTGGGCTGGAGGGCTACCACTTCTGGGCTACTAGGGCCCCACGCTTGTCACTGCGTGTAATGCGCTGCCCCCCGAGGAGGCCGCTGCGCCTGCGGCCCGGCTAAGCCGGTTCCGCGGCCCCTGCTGGGCTGGAGGGCTACCACTTCTGGGCTACTAGGGCCCCACGCTTGTCACTGCGTGTACTGCGCTGCCCCCCCGAGGGGGCCGCTGCGCCTGCGGCCCGGCTAAGTCGGTTCCGCGGCCCCTGCTGGGCTGGAAAGCTACCACTTCTAAGACCCCCACGCTTGCTCACTTCGTGTAGCTCTCCATCCCCGAAGTGGCTAATTTTTCTCGGGCCGGTTTGCGAAAATTTGGGGCCGGGGCTCAAATGACCTGCAAGTATCGCTACCCAGCCCACTCCCTGCGGCAAAATAGCCGCATGCTGGATTACTACATTGGCCTGATGTCGGGCACCTCACTCGACGGCGCGGACGGGGTGCTGGTGGACTTCTCCGGCGACAAACCTCGCGTCGTGGCGGCGGTCACCGAGCCCTTTGCCGACAGCTTCCGGGCGGAATTGCTGGCGCTGAACACGCCCACCCACAATGAACTGCACCGTGCTGCGCTCGCGGCAAACCAGCTGGCCGCGGTCTACGCCAGGGTGGTCAAGACCCTGTTGATCGAGGCTCGCGCACAAGGCATCGCGCCCGTGCACATTGGCGCCATTGGTGCGCATGGACAGACCGTCAGGCACCAGCCGCAGAGAACGTCGCTGGATGCCGAGGGGGCGGGCTACACGCTCCAGCTCAACAACCCGGCCCTGCTGGCCGAACTCACCGGGCTGGACGTGGTGGCGGACTTTCGCAGCCGCGACGTGGCCGCCGGTGGCCAGGGAGCGCCGCTGGTTCCCGCCTTTCACCAGCGGATTTTTGGCAGGGTGGACAGCACCGTTACCGTGCTGAACATCGGCGGTATCTCCAACCTCAGCGTGCTGCCCCGCGACTGCGAGGCGCCCGTGTTGGGCTTTGACTGCGGGCCGGGCAATGCGCTGATCGATGCGTGGTGCCTGCAGCACACCGGTCAGCCGTTTGACGACGGTGGCGCCTGGGCTGCCAGCGGCAAACTGCTCTTCGGGCTGCTGGCCAGCCTGCTGGACGAACCCTATTTTGGGCAGGCTCCTCCCAAAAGCACGGGCAGAGACCTTTTCAGCCTGGCGTGGCTGGCGGAAAAACTGCGGCCATTCGCCGCAGAACGCCCCGAAGACATCCAGAACACCTTGACCGAATTCACGGCCAGCGCCTGTATCGCCGGTGTGACCCACTACGGAAAAGACAGCAAGGAGCTGATTGTGTGCGGCGGCGGCGCTTTCAACCGTCACCTCATGCAGCGCCTGCAGGCCGGCTTGCCGTCCCTGAACGTGAGCTCCTCGGCGGCCCATGGCCTGCCGCCCCTGCAGGTTGAGGCAGCCGCTTTTGCCTGGCTGGCCCGCCAGGCCGTCGAAAGGCAGCCCGGCAACCTCGCCAGCGCGACAGGCGCCGCAGGCCCGCGGGTGCTGGGCGCCGTCTACCCGGCCTGAACTCCACACGGCACACGCAATGGGTCAGGGCGAGGCCATCGCCGAAGATTGCACAAAAGCAAAAAGCCGCCCGAAGGCGGCTTTTTTTAATCTCAATATTTGAGGAGAGCGGACGGCTCAGGCGGAAAAACTGGAACCGCAACCACAGGTGCTGGTCGCGTTCGGGTTCTTGATCACGAACTGCGCGCCTTCAAGGTCGTCCTTGTAGTCGATTTCGGCGCCGACCAGGTACTGGTAGCTCATGGCGTCGATCAGCAGTGACACGCCATTTTTGGTCATGGTGGTGTCGTCTTCGTTGGTGATCTCATCAAAGGTGAAACCGTACTGAAAACCGGAACAGCCCCCACCCTGCACAAATACGCGCAATTTCAGGTCTGGATTGCCCTCTTCGGCGATCAGCTCGGCGACCTTGGCGGCCGCGCTGTCGGTAAAGACAAAGGGGGCGGGCATCTCGGTCTGGATATTTTCAGCAACTGCGCTCATGGAAACTCCGTAATTCTGGTCTCAACAAACAAATAGTACAGCAAATCGATCAACCATAGGACTCATACGTCTAAGCAGGAGCCTCGGGACAGCGCACCACCCAGGCATCAATTAGTTAGCGCTCACCGCCGGGATTGAGGGGGAGTTACTGGCGGCCAGCTTCAAGGGTGATTTTTCTTCCAGCTGCTGGAGCGTTGTGGGCCGCAATTGTCCAAAAATGACGGCGCCCTGGTGCATTTCAAGTGCCTTGTAGGACACACTTCCTTCAATTTTGGCCTTGGGCTGGAGTTCCAGCAATTCGCAGGCATGAACGGGCCCCACCACGCGGCCATTGATGATCACGTGGTCGGCCTGGACCAGCCCGGTCACCACGGCCGACTCGCTGATCACCAGAATACTGGGGCTGCCTTCATTGGCACGAATGTCGCCAATCACTTCGCCATCGATCCGCAGGCCGTCGGTGAACTTGAGGCTGCCTTCAATGCAGCTGCCCTGGGCAATCAGGCTTCTGATGGGGGGCTGTTTCTTTTTACCGAACATATAGCTTCCTGGAGGCGGGGGCGGGATGGTGGGCGGGGTGTGGACAGAGCGGGAGGTTAGAGCTTGAAGGTCTGAACCGAGCGGACTGTCGTGCCTTCAAGCACTTTGGCGGTCACTGTTTTTACCACGGCCTGGGGGGGCAAGTCGAGGACGCCCTCCACGCGGCGGTACTGTTTGAACTGTAAAGCCTGCGGGCCACCAGGCAAGGCCATGGCCCAGGGCTTTCCGGCCTGTGTGCCGTTCACTGTCAGGTCGAGCCTGCCATTGAAAACCGGGGCATTCTTGATCGGCTGAATGACCAGCACCTGCCATTTGAGCTGGGTCTCCGACAACACCTCGGCCTGCAGGCTGCGCAGCGAGGCCACTTCGGCGCCGCCCGAAGGCAACAGCTTCTCGAAAAACCCGAGGTCATCGCGCAGCGCCCGGTTGTCCGATTCCAGCTGGCGGATCTGGCTCATCATTTTCTCCTGCAGCGCCTTCTCGGCCGTCAACAGGCTGCCGGAAGTGTTGGCAACCGACTGCGCCTTGTCGCGGTCCGAGCGCAGGCTGGCGACTTCCTGCCGCAGCAGGCTCAGCTCCTGCTTGGCGTTGGTGTCCAGCCCCGCAATACTCTTGCCAAACTCAAAGGCCCACAAGGCGATGGCGGCGGAAAATCCCAGCATCAGGGCGCCGGCGATCCAGCGCAGGGGCCATGGAAGCGAGCTGCGGATGGCCATGCGCGGCGAACTGATGGTCAGGCGACGGCGAAACAGGCGGAATTTCAAAGGGCAGGTCCAGCGTTTTGGGTTCGGGAGGCTGCATTGTGCACGCAGACAGGGCCCGGTCCGGCCTCTGTGCGGAAGGCAACGTAAGGGATTGCATCAAAGGGTTGCAAGGAGTTGCAAGGGGTTTGCCAAAGGGGCCCCACAGCCCCGGAAACCCATGAGAAGACCCATGAAAAAGCCCATGAAAAAAGCCGCCAGGCGAACCATGGCGGCTTTTTTCGGGCAGGGAAAGCGGATTAACGCTTGCTGAACTGCTTGCGGCGGCGAGCCGAACGGAAACCGACCTTTTTACGCTCGACTTCACGTGCATCACGCGTGACAAACCCAGCCTGGCTCAGGGCCGGCTTGAGTGTTGCGTCATAGTCAATCAGCGCACGGGTAATGCCGTGGCGGACTGCGCCGGCCTGGCCGGACTCACCACCGCCGTGGACGTTGACCATGATGTCAAACGTCTCGACGTGGTTCGTCAGAAACAGGGGCTGGCGGCAGATCATGATCGAGGTTTCACGACCGAAGAACACCTGGATGTCACGGTCATTGATCGTGATCTTGCCGGTGCCTTTTTTGATAAACACGCGGGCGACGCTGGATTTGCGACGGCCGGTGCCATTGTTCCATTCACCAATCATCAATGGCTCCTTAGATGTCCAGCACTTTAGGCTGTTGGGCGGTATGCGGGTGCTCTGCACCACCGTACACCTTGAGTTTCTTGATCATGGCGTAGCCGAGCGGGCCCTTGGGCAGCATGCCCTTGACGGCTTTTTCCAAAGCGCGGCCGGGGTGCTTGGCTTGCATGTCGCGGAAATTGGTGGCAGTGATGCCGCCTGGATAACCGGAATGGCGATAGTAAATCTTGTCAGTCGACTTGGCGCCGGTGACGCGCAGCTGGGCTGCGTTGATGATGACGATGAAGTCACCGGTATCGACGTGAGGCGTATAAATGGCCTTGTGTTTGCCGCGCAAACGGAGAGCAACTTCGCTGGCTACTCGTCCGAGGACCTTGTCGGTCGCGTCAATCACAAACCACTCGTGCGTCACGTCAGCGGGTTTGGCGCTGAACGTTTTCATGAGTTTTCTCTTTTCGAGTTGGTTTGGCGGGTTCTTTTCCACGGTCGGTGTTCTTCTGATGAGAACCTCTTAGGTGGTCATTTGCGCGAAATTCTGAAGGAGGCAGGCCTCCCATGAAGCATCACGCAACTCTGCCGCGGAACCACGTGTGCGCTGCAGAGCCTTGGATTATATGAAAAATCAAGGGCTTACGTCAATCCACCCTCGCATTTGGCCCGCGAGAAGGTAGGATAGACCCATGTTTTCCTATCGCCACGCCTTTCACGCAGGCAACCACGCCGACGTGCTCAAGCACACCACGCTGATCGCGTTGATGAAGTACTTGACCCAGAAAGACACGGCGCTGACCGTGATTGACACCCATGCCGGCGCCGGTCTGTACCGGCTCGACGGCGACTACACCGAGACCAGCGGGGAGGCCCAGGAAGGCATTTTCAAGCTTCTTTCGGGTGAAAACCCGCCTTCCACCAAAGCGCAACCTGGCTCGCCAGCCACAAAAAAAGCAGCACCAGCCAAGCCGTCGGCCGAACACCCGCAACCCGCCGCTGCAGCCAAAACCACCGCCACGGGCGCCTGGGCGCCCGCCCTGCACGACTACCTGGAGCTGCTGCGCGGCCTGAATCCCCAGTTTGCCCAGACCGGCGATCCGGCCCACCTGAAAATTTACCCCGGCTCCCCGTTTATCGAACAGCAATTCCTGAGCGGGCGCGACAAGCTCAAGCTGTTTGAGCTGCATCCCACCGATTACAAGTCGCTGGCAGGCAACATCGAGCAGCTGGGCGTCGGCCGCCAGGTGGCCGTGGCCCGCGAAGACGGTTTCGAAGCCCTGAAGACCTTTTTGCCGCCGCCGGCCCGGCGCGCCATGGTGCTGTGCGACCCCAGCTATGAGATGAAAAGCGATTACGCGCGCGTGAGCGCCTGCATGGCCGATGCGGTCAAGCGCTTCGCCACGGGTACCTATGTGGTCTGGTACCCCATCATCCCGCGCCCCGAAGCGCACGACTTGCCGCGAAAGCTCAAGACGCTGGCAGTCAAGGCCGGGCGAAGCTGGCTGAACGCCACGTTGACGGTGAAATCGAGCAAATTAACCACCGGTACCGAGGGAGAAGTCATACGACCGGGCTTGCCCGCCAGCGGCATGTTTGTGATCAACCCGCCGCATACGCTCAAGGCGGAACTGCAAGCCGCCCTGCCCCAGATGGTGGCGCTGCTCGGGCAGGACCGCAACGCCGGCTTCACGCTGGACCACGGCGGCTGAGCTGACCGCAATACGCAATTGAGCAGAGGCAGCGCAGCGCCGACTATTGCGACAGCGTGTTGGGCGGAACTGTTCCCTTCACGGCCCAAGCCCGCGCAGTCAGAGTGATTGAACCATCGGCGGCCGCAACAAGCCGCGCCTTTAATGTGTCGCGTATGCGATCACGGGTGCCTGCGTCCAGGCCTGCAAGGTAGGTGGGCGCTGCGCCCTGCTTCCCCAAAAACGGGGTCCAGTAGTCATCGAAGTCCCGAAAAACTGTGGCGACATCAATGGCGCGCACTGATACCGAATTCAGGCCGACCTCGCGAAACAGCATCTCCAGGGGTTCAGGCTGGCAGAGTGGAAAGCGCTGACCCTGATCAACGCCGGAGTCCTGCGGATTGATCTGCACCGCCACATCCCAAAAGTGCCGCATCATCTGCATGCCACCGCGATAGTCCCAGACATAGGCAGCTACCGTGCCTCCAGGGCGCGTCACCCGCACCATCTCGGCTGCCATGGCTTGGGGGTCTGCCACGAAGTTCAGCACGAGGCCCGAAACAGTGGCGTCGCACGACTGGGCCGGCCAGGCGAGCGCCAGGGCATCGCCAAGGTCAAACTGCACCCTCGGGTCTTTGACCCGCTCGCGTGCGGCGCGAATAAAGCCCTCGGCGCGGTCCACGGCCAGGACCGCGGCCGGGTCATGACCTTCGAGGATGCATTCCGAAAGAGCGCCCGTCCCACAGCCCACGTCGCCCCACGTCAGGCCGGGTTCAACATTCAGCCATCCGAGAAACTCCCTCGCCACCGGGCGGCTCCAGCGTCCGACCCATTGCTCATAGGCATTGCCGGCACCCCATGTTTCCTTCGCGTTCTCAGCCATGTCGGCTCCCTCCTGCGCTCAATACTTCAGCGCGGTGCTCTTGCCCCAGAACACACGGTAGGCAAACACCGTGTAGCCGATGATCAGCGGCAACACCACGCCGGCGCCCAGCAGGATCACGCCCATGGCCTCTGGCGCCGCAGCCGCCTGCCAGATATGCAGCTGGTCAATCACCAGCCACGGAAACAGGCTGTAGGCCAGCCCGTAAAACGCCAGCAGAAACACACCCACCGTCGCGCCAAACGGCACCCAGGCGCCGTATTCGTTGCGCTGGGCGAGCCGCACCGGCAGCCGCTGCAGGCTGCGAAAAATCACCCCAAACAGCACGGCGGTTGCGGCAGGAATGGGCAACAGCAGCACGATGTTCGGAAAGGAAAACCACTTGGCAAAAATGCTCGGGCTGACCAGCGGTGTTGCAATCGAGATGGCGGCAATGCCGGCCACGGTGAACAGCAGGCTGCGGCGCGCCCAGCGCACCGCCTGCAGCTGCAGGTCACCCTCTGACTTGATGATGAGCCAGCCCGCGCCCAGCAGGCAATAGGCTGCCACAAGGGCCAGTCCGATCACCGCATTGAAGGCGATGGCCCAGCCGGTGGCGGCAAAGCCGGTGATCAGCGAGCCCAGCATGTAGCCCTGCGACCAGCTGGCCAGCAGCGAGCCGGTATAAAACATGCGGTTCCACAGCGGCTTGTGGGACGCGTGCGCCTTCACGCGAAAGTCAAAGGCCACGCCCCGCAGCGTCAGGCCGATCAGCATCATCGCCACCGGCAGATACAGGGCGCCCAGAATCACGCCGTGCGCCACCGGGAACACCGTGAGCAAAATGCCCACGCCCAGCACCAGCCAGGTTTCATTGGCATCCCAGAAGGGGCCGATGCTGGCGATCATGGTGTCCTTGTCGTCGTCGCTGGCGCGGTGCATCAGCACGCCCACGCCCAGGTCGTAGCCGTCCAGGACCACATAGGCCAGCATGGCCAGGCCCATCACCACCAGAAAAACAATCGGCATCCAGCCGGCGGCCTGCGTCAGGTCAGGGGCAAGATCAAGCATTTGCGGCTCCTTCTTTTTGCGGGTAGCTCACGGGATTGAGGGTGTCTTCCATGCCGGCGCCAGACGGTCGGTCGGCGTGGGTCTTGTGGCGCGCCAGGTAAAACAGCACCGAGATATAGGCCGCGATCAGCGCGGCATAGAGCGCGAGGTAAAGCGACAGGGTGAATGCGATCCGGGGCGCCGGCACCTTGGACGCGGCATCGGCCGCCGTCAGCACACCCGTGACCAGCCAGGGCTGCCGGCCGATCTCGGTGACATACCAGCCGGCCACCAACGCCACCCAGCCGGCGAAGGTCATGGCGACCAGCACCCGTGCATGCCAGGGGGTCAGGGTGCGCGCCGGGTCTTTCTTCCACGGCGCAAGCTGGTAGACCGTCGCCCAGCTCACGGCCAGCATCAGCATGCCCACACACACCATGATGCGGAACGCCCAGAACACCGGCGCCACCGGCGGATGCTTGCCCTCGAACTGGTCGAGCCCCTTGACTTCGCCGTCCAGCGAGTGGGTCAGGTACAGCGAGGCCAGCTTGGGAATTGCAATTTCATAACGGTTTTCCCGGGCTTGGGCATCAGGCAGGGCAAACAGCACCGCGGCCACGCCCCGCTCCGTCTTCCAGATGCCTTCCATCGCGGCGAGTTTGGCGGGCTGGTGTTCCAGCGTGTTCAGGCCGTGGAAGTCGCCCGCCACAATCTGCAGCGGAATCAGGATGGCTGCGAGGTACACGCCGGTCTTCAGGCTGGCCATGACCTCGGCGCCGCGCTCGTTGCACAGCCAGCGGTAGGCAGAAATACCCGCCACCAGAAACGACACGGTGAGCCCGGAGGCCAGCAGCATGTGCGTGAGGCGGTACGGAAAAGACGGGTTGAAGATCACCTGCAGCCAGCTTGTCACATGCGCCTGCCCGTTGATCATTTCAAAACCGGCCGGCGTCTGCATCCACGAGTTGAGCGCCAGGATCCAGAACGCCGACAGCGTGGTGCCGCCGGCCACCAGCAGCGTGGCGATGGTGTGCATGGTTTCGCTGACGCGCTCACGCGCAAACAGCATCACCCCCAGCATGGTGGCCTCCAGGAAGAAAGCCGTGAGCACTTCATAGGCCAGCAGCGGCCCGGCGATGTTGCCGACCTTTTGCATGTAGCCGGGCCAGTTCGTGCCGAACTGGAAGCTCATGGTGATGCCGCTCACCACGCCCAGCGCAAACGTCAGCGCAAAAATCTTCACCCAGAACTGGTAGGCATCCATCCAGTACTGGTCCTGCGTCCTGACGAAGCGCAGCTTGAAGTACAGCAACACCCAGCCCAGCGAAATGCTGATGGTAGGGAACAGGATGTGGAAGGTGATGTTGGCCGCAAACTGGATCCGGGCCAAAAGAAATGCGTCAAGTCCATCCATCGTCAACTCCTGTTTTTATCGGCAAGGTTGGCTGGCTGCACCGCGGGGCCCGGCGGGCCGTCAGACTTCGCCGCCACTGTGCTTGATGCCGCACGGCCTGTCAAACCGGCCTTGACGGTGCTGGCCACCTTGTCCTTCACCTGCAGCAGCTTTTGCACCTTGGCGCCCATCTTCATCAGGCTTATCAGCGTGGCCGAATCCATCTTCTGCACGTCGGCCAGCCAGCCCGTCATGAGCTCGATCAGGTCGTGCATCTGCTTCATGCGCGCCTGGGCATGGATGTCGTCCTGGTTCGCCGGCTGCTCCATCAGCGCATCGCGCAGCATCGACAGCGTCGGGTCAATCTCGCGCTTGCGCCGCTCTTCAGCCAGCGTGCGGAAGATCGCCCAGACGTCTTCCGGCGCGCTGAAATACTCGCGCCTGTCGTTGGGCAAGTGCTGCAACCGCACCAGGTTCCACGACTGCAGCTCCTTCAGCCCCATGCTCACGTTGGAGCGCGAAAACGCCAGCGCCTCGCCAATTTCATCGGCATTCAGGGCTCGTGGTGAAACATAAAGGAGCGCATATATCTGCCCCACGGTGCGGTTGATGCCCCAGCGGCTGCCCATTTCACCGAAATGCAGGACAAAACGCTGGGTCAGGGGGGCAAGGTTCATGCGCGGACTTATTGAATTTTCAGGAATTACTGAAATTATAGTAAGTCCGGGATTTTTCTGCTCTGGGGCGTCTTTATGGCCCGATTTATTGTTCTTCGAAGGCTTTGCCAGCTACGGCGCTGGCGTCATTTGTCATCCAAATGGAGGATGTGCCGTGGGCTGATGCCCATCTACACTCGGGCATCTGCCGATGCTTCTCAGTCAATTTATCTAGATGGGGATCGGCCTTGAAGGCAGAAAACACATTTGAAAACAATGACTTAACTTTGTGTGGTGCCATTACAAGGGCTTCCCCCATGTATAAGCTCAATCTCCCACGTATTTCTGAACGCATCAGGGGCTTTACGCCTCCCGAAGACGGCGTCATGTTCGTTTTCGATTACGACGAAGTTTTCCGTATCACCCTCGGAGACCCACCTTCCGTTGAGACGCTTCGCGACAACCCCTATGAATTCGAGAGCAATCACCCCGAGCACTTTGGCGTCTCGGACAAAGAACCAATTCTCGAATCAGGTTCTTTCAAGCTGTCTTATCAGTTTGATTCGCGCTCCAATTTTCAGAACATCACTGTCGAATCACCCGAAAAGGCTGAGTCCATTCAGTTCAGAACGTTGTCTGGCGACTGGTTCATCGCAACATTTTCGCCGTGCCAAAAGTACTTGTTAATTGCCGAACCGTATCTCCTCGAGGTCTATTCGTTGCAATGAGCGCCCGCCTAACACCACGTATATGGACGCCCCCTCAACGGGCGACCGGGACCGCCGGCCATGCACCTGAGCCCGGCAAGGGCCAGCAGCCTGCCATTTTTTGCCTGTACAGGGGCTAGTTGGCCGCAGCAGCACCCGCCGGCGCCGTTCCGTACTTCGGGGTGCCGGTGGTGCCGACCATCAAGTGGTTGACCACGCCCATGACATCGTCCACCAGCATCACGGCGCGCTCCATCGCCAGGGCCTGCTCTTGTGACTGCACGCACCCCATCAATGTCACCAGCCGCCGTTCGCCCAGCACCCAGACACTGGTGTCGCCAAAACGGCCGTCCTGCTGGAGATAGACCGCCACCCTTGGAATGATCTCCTTGTCGTAAAGATAGGAGTTGGGCAAACGGCAGCGCCCGGATCGAAAGCAGCTGCCGCCATGCTGGGCACGCACGTGCGCCTCCGCGCGGAGTTGCTCTTGCGTGAAGGACGGCCCTTCAGGCACGGGGCAAGCCGCCATGGCGGAGCTCACCCGCAGGAAAGGGTCATCAAAGTAGTTTTGCCGGTCTTGCGCGACGGCAGGCATCAAAAATAATGCCAACCCGCCCATGACCAGCCATTCTCTCAGCCCTAACTTCAGCCTTAACTTCAGCCTCATCCTGATCTCCCCAGGGCCGGCGACGCAGCCTCCCGTGTTATTTTCAGATGAAATCGGGCGGCGACAAAATCCTGCAGGAGCCAGTCGCAGCCGCACGAACGCCGGTGCCCGGGCGCGGGAACGCTCAGGCGGTGGGCTTGGGCGCACCGACCAATTCAGCCAGCTGGTCCGTGCATTGGCCCCAGCCTTTGTGAAAACCCATTTTCTCGTGTGCCTCGCGGTCGGCGACGGTCCAGTGCATGACCCGGGCGGTGTATCGGGTGGCAGGACCGTTGAGACCGGCCACCTCTTCAAAGGTCAGCACTACTGTCATGAATGGCTTGTCGGACGGCGTCCAGGCCTCGGTGTAGGCATCGGTGAAAACCAGCCGCTCGTTGGGGACCACTTCAAGGTAGACGCCGCGATTGGGAAAGTCCGTGCCGTCGGGGCCGCGCATGACCACCAGGTTGGCGCCGCCGGGACGCACGTCGAGCTCTGCGCGCGGCGTGCTCCAGGGTTTTGGCGCAAACCATTGCGTCAGGAGTTCGGGCGTGGTCCAGGCCTTGAAGAGCTTTTCACGCGGAGCCTCGATATGGCGGGTCAGTACCAGTTCGCGGTCGGAAGTTGTGGCGGTGCTGTGTGAAGTGGTGGTCATGCGATTCTCCTGGGCTGGTTGGCATTTACCACGGCCAAACAGGCCGACAATACTTTTTTTGCAGGCCCCTTGCAGGCCGCCTACCTGTACGACGAAGCAGGCACGGCTTTCTCGACACTCAGAAATACAACCAACGATAAAAATTTGCATTTTCTGCCCGGGATAGCCACCGCACAAGGCATCAACCCGAACCAGCTCCGAACACCTTTCACAAGTCAGGCTTCTTTTTGATTTCCTGCAACATACGCCAGCAATAGAAAGCCGCCCGCCATCGCGGTGTTCTTGAGGAAGCTCAAAAGCTGCGCGTTGAACTGCGGCGGTTCAGCGGCCCAAAAGGCGTGCGCTATCAATGCCGACGCCAGGGTGAATGCGCCCATGACACCAGCTGCAAGCCGCAGCCGCCAACCCAGCACAAGCGCGATACCGCCACCGATCTCAAGCGCTACCGTCAATGCCAGCGCGATTTCGGGCAGCGGAATGCCGAGCTTGTTGAAGTAGCCCACGGTGGCGCCCCAGGCCAGCAGCTTTCTCATGCCGGCCACCAGGAAGATGAGGGCCATCAATGCGCGCGCTGCAAACAAGATGTTGCGATTTTGGGGGGTCATTTTTGTCTCCGGATGAAAGGAAGGACCTGGCCTCGGCTCAGTCGAGAGAGATTCTGGCGCGCTTGACGATTTCAGCGAAGCGGAGCTTGTCGGCTTCAGCGGCCTTCGTCACGTCCGAAGGTGGGGCAATCCAGGGTTCAAAACCGAAATTCGCCAGCCTGTCCTTGATGTCGGCATCCGCCAGCGCCTTGGCCACGCCGGACTGGATCCGGTCAACCACCGGCTTGGGCGTTCCTTTCGGGGCATACATCGCCACCCAGGTCGGCAGCTCGAAACCGGCCGGGCCACCGGACTCAGCCACCGTCGGCACATCGGTATAACCCGCCATGCGGTTGTGCCCCGCATAAGCCAGCAGCCTGACCTTCCTGGCCTTGTACAGGGGGCCGACGGTCGCGGCGGTACCAAAGGCCCAGTCCACCTCGCCAGTCGCCACGGCGGTGTAAAGCTGGGGGAGTTCCTTGAAGGGCACGTGCGTCATCTTCGCGCCGGTGGAATGCTCAAACATGGCGGTGCCGACATGGGCCACGCTGCCTATGCCCCAGCTTCCGTAGGTCAGGTGCCCGTCTTTGGCTTTCGCTGCGGCGATCAGTTCCGTCACGTTTTTCCACGGGGCGTTGGCGCCGACGACGATGAAGAAGTTTGTCTTGTACAGCGGCGCCACCGGTTCAAAATCCTTGGCCGGGTCAAACGGCAGCTGCTTGTAGAGGTGCGGCTGCAGCGTCATGTGCGTGGAATCCACGGTCATCAGCGTGTAGCCGTCCGGCTGCGCACGCTTGGTCTCGCCGATCGCCAGCCAGCCGTTGGCGCCGGGCTTGTTGTCGACCACCAGCTGCTGGCCCCAGTCGCGCGCGAGCTTTTCACCGACGCTGCGCATCACCGAGTCCGGGCCGCTGCCGGCCGAATACGGCAGCACGGCGCGTACCGGCTTGACCGGAAAGGTCTGTGCCGCCGCGGGCAGCAAGGCGCAAGCCAGCAGCACGGCGGCCGCGCCTGTCAATGTTTTGATCTGCAGAAATTTCATGGTGTTGTCTCCGTGGGTCTTGTGGTGGGGGCGTAATCGGGTGGCGGGGAAATGAACTTCAAATGAGTTCAGAGGGCTTCAAAGGCCGCGGTGAAGTGCGGGTCGCGCTGCTTCAGGTCGTCATGGCTCACCTGGCCGGTGCGCCGCATGTAGTCGTAGGCAAAACTGACCGGGTCCAGATGCAGTTTGCCGGCCACGTTTTCATACCAGTCCAGGCTTTTGGCGGCGGCGTTCTGAAAGCTCGACGAGGCCGGGCGGCGTGTCGCCTCAAACGCGGCAAAAGCAGCATGCAAGTCACCAGGATGCGCCACCAGCCCCTTGTGCAGCGCAATTGCGTCCTGCATGGCCATGCGCGTGCCGGAGCCGAGCGAGAAGTGAACCGTGCGCAAGGCATCGCCCAGCAGCACGATGTTGCGATGCGTCCACTGCTCGTTTTTAACGATGTTGGCTTCAAACCAGAGCGAGCGGTTGGTCAGCAGCGCGTTGGCGCCCAGCTCGGCGCCAAACACCTGCGTGCAGTAGCGGCGGCTCTCGTCTTCGCCGGCCGTGTCCAGCCCGGCGCGCTTCCAGGTGTCGGGGTCAACCTCCACGAGGAAGGTGCTGAGCTCGGCGCTGTACTGGTAACTGTGGGCAATGAAAACGCCGTGCACGGTTTCCTTGAAGATCAGCGACACCGGATGAAAGCGCTGGCGCGTGCCGTACCAGGCAAACTTGTTGCGGCGTTTTTCAAAGCTGGGCCGAAAGTGCCCGGCAAACTGGGTGCGCACGGCGCTGTTGCCGCCGTCAGCCGCAATCAGCAAATCCACCTCCGAAGCCAGCGCGCTCACGTCGCCGATGCGCTGCCCGTAGTGAATGCGCACACCCACGCGCTCGCAGGCCCGCTGCAGCGTCTGCAGCATGTCGATGCGGGCGGTGCGCGAAAAGTGGTTGCCGTGGATCTGCACATGGCATCCGCGGTGCACCACCTCCATGTAGTCGCACTTTTCATGGTGGGCCGTGAACTCGGCAAAAAATTCCGCGTCAGCCTCCTTCAGGAAGGCCAGGCCCACATCGGAAAACACCACGCCCCAGCCGTAGGTGGCGCCTTCGGGGTTTTGCTCATACACATTGATCTCATGCGCCGGGTTGTGCTTTTTGGCGAGCAGCGAGAAATACAGCCCGGCCGGCCCGGCGCCGATGACGGCGATCTTCATGGTGTGATCCTCTCTGGCATGGTGGATGGCGCTGTTGCGCAGGCCGCCTGGTAGCGCTCCAGCGCGGCGCGGAACGCCGGCGGGATCTCAATCGAACGGCGCTCGTCGCGCGCCACGCACACCGGCGTCAGCGTGGCGACAAAAATCACCTCCCCTGCGAGCGTGCGGCCGGTCACGTCGAGCACATAGGTGCGGCTGTGGATGCCAGCCACGGTGACCGTCATGTCGAATTCGTCGTCGGGCCGCAGTGAACGCCGGAAATCAAACGCCAGCGCGCGGCTGGGCGTGCCAAAACCCTGCTCGTGTTTGGCGCGCTGCGGCGTGGTGCCGAACAGCGAGCCGTAAAAAAGCTCGGCCGCCGAGATCACGTATTCGGAAAACGTCGGCGTGTAGACCACGCCCGCCGGGTCGCAATCGCCCCACTTGACGCGGCGGCGAATCATCAGCGGCCGCTCGCTCAACACTTGCTCGGTGGCGATCATGACGGGCTCCCTGCCGCTTCGGCGGCCAGCTGATCAGCGATGCGCTGCTTCAATGCGGGCTTGTCGACCTTGCCCACGCGCGTCAGCGGGTAGCTGGCCACGATCTCGACTCGTTCCGGGCACTTGTATTTGGCCAGGCCCAGGCCGATGAGAAAGGCGCCGAGCGCTTTCACGTCGGGAGCAACCATACCGGGACGCGGAACAATGAAGACGCAGGCCTTCTCGCCGTAGAACGGGTCGGGCATCGCAACCAGTTTGGCGTCGGCCACGGCCGGGTGCTGGCTGACGAAGCCTTCGACCTCTTCGCAGCCGATTTTTTCGCCGCCGCGGTTGACGTTGTCGCGCAGCCGGCCTTCAAAGGCATAGCAGGTGACACCGTCCACCACATGCGCGGTCATCATGTCGCCGGTGCGGTAAAAGCCGTCGGTGGTGAAGGCTTTGGCATTCGCCTCGGGATTGCCGAAGAAGCCAGTCAGGCTGGACGGGCCGCGAAAGCACATCTCGCCCATCTCCCCGGGCGGGCTCGGTTCTTCGGTTTCCGGCACCAGCAGGCGGATCTCGTCGTACGCGCAGCCCGAGGCGCCCTGCGTGTGGTGCCGCGCAAAGGCCGGCGCATCGGCAGGCGAGCCGAGCAGCAGCCCTTCAGTGATGCCGTACAGGTTGGAGCAAGGCACGCCAATGTGCTTCTCCAGATTGTCGGCGCGGCTCATCGTGGCGAACAATTGCAGCGATGACAAGTCGTGCTTCGCGATGTCGGTATACGCCAGCAGCTGCGGCGCAATCGGACCGATCGACAGGGCATGCGTGATGCGGTGTTCTTCAATCAGCGCCAGCATGCGGGCAATGTCCACCCTGGGCATCAGCACCACGGTCACGCCCATCAGGGCCGCGGGCATCAGTGTGTACAGCTGGCCGGCGTTGTGCAGCAGCGGCAAGGACCAGATCACGCGGCTGCCGGCGTCGATGCGGTAGCGCCGCATCCATGCGGCGGAATGCCCGAGGTATTCGGCATGAAAGCGCGGAATGATTTTGGGCACGCCGGTGGTGCCGCCGGAGAGCTGGAAGCTCAGCACGTCTTCCATGCCGAGCGCAATATTGCCCAGCTGCCGCCGCGCCTGCTCGAGGGACATGTCTGCGATCAATGCGTCGATGCCGGGCAGGCCGGCGACCGTGCCGCGCACCACGACAAGGTGTTCCAGCGACGGGTGCCGGGCCGCCATGGTCCGGGCAAAACCGACCAGGTCAAAGCTGCCGAAATCGGCCTGCACAAAATAGCCGCGGGCGCCCGACTGGGCGGCGAGCTGGCCGATTTCAACCTCGCGGTGCTGCGGCAGCGAGCACACCGGCACAATGCCGGCCTTGTAGCAGGCCAGCAGCACGATGGCGGTGTCCACCGTCGTGCCGAGCTGGAAGATGGCGCGGTCGCCCGTCGCCAGCCCCATCGCCAGCAGCGCCGCGGCCAGGCGATCCGTTGTCTCGTCCAGCGCGCGAAACGTCAGGCTTCGCTCATCACTGATAAAGGCCAGCCTGTCGGGGTAGCGCGCCGCCGTGGCGCGCAGGCAGCCGCCGACGGTGGAGGCCACCCAGGAACCATTCGCCAGCGAGGCGGTGGCCCGCTGGTCGGACGGGTAGGTCACGCCCTCGATGGGGCTTTGAATGTCTCGCATGCTTGTCTCCGGGGGCTCTTTCGTTCGCTTCGGTTTTCTTGGGGTCTCTTGGGCTTCAGCGCGTGCTCAGGGCCGGGCCGGTGCAATGACTACCCGGTCCCGTTCAAACACTTCAATGTGCCCGCGAACGCCGCCGGTGAAAAGCCCATACCAGACGGCGGGTTTGAGGCCCAGCGCCTTGCGGTGAAATTCAATGGCTTGCACGGCCTCGATCAGGTCGTAGTCGCCCGCCGCCGTCACGCGGCATTCGGGCCGCGCCGCGGCGTCTTGAACCAGTGCCGAAAACTCCTCGAGCCGGGGCACGTAAATGCCCACGCCCGCGCGGTCGCCAGCGCCGCCGCGTTCATCCAGCAGCCTGGCCTTGGCGGACCAGATGTCATCAATATGGGCCAGACGGCTGCCGCGCTGCACTGCGGCGTCTTCAGCCTCCAGCGCGGCCTGCAGGGTCAGCGCGCCGTCGTCGGCATCGAGCCGGTCCAGCGGGCGCAGCTTGCGCGTGAACTCGACAAAGTAACCGTTGGGGTCGCGCACATAGATGGACTCGATGACTTCATGGGCGGTTTCCACCGAGACATTGAGCCCCTGCGATTCCAGTCGCTGTTTCCAGGCCTGGAGTTCTTCGGCGCTCTCGACAATCCATGCGGTGTGGGTGGCGTCGAACACGTGGTCGTCGGGCAGCGGCGGCTTCGATGCCCGGTCTTGCATCGCGGCCGGCAGGTCGGAGCCCAGGTAATAGAAGAAGGCAATCGTGCTGCCATTGCCGCTGTCGAAGAAAAAATGCAGGAAGTCCGGATGCGTGGCCGGGCCCCAGCCGCGGGCCGAGATGACATGCACCAGGGGCAGCCCCAGCTTGTCGCGGTAGAACTCGATGGTTTCGCGCAGCTTCCAGGTGGGCCGGGCGGTGTGGTCAACGCCACGCAATGCGGGTTGGGGAAGAAGGTCACGGGCTGACATGGTGGTCTTTCTGTCGTGAGGGTGAAAAAGGTTGTGCAGCGGGATGGATGCCATTACTGTGGGAAGCGCTCCTGGAGCCAGGCGCCGAGCCGCCGGCCGGCCTCCAGCCGTCCGGGCTCTTCACCGGGCGACAGCGCACGGCCGTGGTGGTCGCCGCGCACGCGCAGATGGCGCTTGTCGGTGCTCGCGAGCGATTCGAAAATCTGCCGCACGTCGCCCGGAAAGCAGGCCTGGTCGCCGGTGTACTCGACCACCAGCACCGGTTGCGTGATGGCCGCGGCGGTCTTGGCCAGCGTGGCGTTGGACGAAATGCCCGACCAGGTGGAAAGCCAGCTCTCCGGCGTGCACTGCCGCGCAAAGCCGACCGCGCCATAGTTGGAGGCAAAGGGTTCGGCACCCCACAACGATCCAAACTTGCGGTCCGACGGGTCCAGCGACAAATCAAGGCAGCGCAAATCGCCATCAGTGCGCCACACGTTGATGATGGGCGTGTGGCCCGCCAGCCGCCGGTCTTCGGCACTGGCGCCGTTATCCGCGCCCTTACCCGAGCCGTCAACCGCGGCCTTGACGCGCCGGCGCGCCGCCAGGCGCCGCTCGATCAGTGCGCGGGCCGTGGCGTCCAGGCGGGCGACACGGTCACGCTGGGCTGCCCGGTAGCGCGCCACAAACTCCGGTGAATAGCGCGTGGCTTTCGGGCCGGCATAGCCGTTCGCCGGATTGAGCGGGTCGAGCGAGGCATCAACCGACAGCGCATCATTTTCGTCGGCCACCGAAGGGTCAATGCAGTTCATCAGCAGCGCGCCCTGCCCCGGGTGCGGACCGATGAACACCATGCCATCGGGCACGGGCATGTCCAGCTCTGCCAGCTGGGTAGGCTTGCCGCCGGGTGTTTTGGCAATGCGCGCCTCGCCCGGCAGTGCGGCCTGCTGCGCGTAGAAGGCATACAGGCCGGCACCGCCCGAATTGCCCAGCAGCACGATGCGCCTGAAGCCGCGCGACCGGAGATAGGCCAGGCCGGTGGCCACGTCGTGCAATGCAAATTCGTGCTCAAGCCGCAGGTCGTTACCGACCGAGCGCGGCGCCTGCGACCAGGCGGCGTAACCCGCCCCGACGATGTCCGGGATGAGGTAATGGCAGGCCATGAATTCCCGCGGGTGCATGACGCACACGACGGTGTCGCTCGGCGTGGCGGGCTGGTACAGCGAGCCGCTGGTGGCGGCGCCATCGGCGGTGCGCAACACCACATTGGTCGTGCGCGTGCCTTGCGGCACATCGCACGGGTTCCAGTCGGTATTCAGAAATCCCGCGGTCGCCTGTGAGGCGGGCAGTGACGCGGTGTTCGCGGTGCTCGCGGTTTTGCCTGGATCGGTTGCTGTCATCTGTCAAGCCGCAGCGCGGCCCCCGTCATTGATTTGAACCAATGATAGGGATATTTGACAGTAACGTCAATTATTTGACGTTAGTGTTAACCCGAATGCCGGAACGGCTTCTTTTTCAGGTGGTTGTCGAAAGCGGTCAGCGCATCGCGCATCTGGCTGACCGCCTCTTCCACCGACCCTGCACGTGCGCGTTGCGCGTGGTCGGGCAACAGCGCACGCAGGCTGAAGTCGGCGATGGACTCGGCCACGCCGCTGGCCGGCACATTGCCTTTGGCGTCGAACCACCAGGCGCACCAGTTGCACATGCCGATGATCGAAAACGCGGCGATGTGGGCGTTGGTGTCGCGAAACTGGCCTTCGTCGATCCCGCGCTGGATCACCCGCACAAAGTGCTCCAGCACCGCGCGGCGGGCCGCCTCGGCCGCCGCCCGGTGCGGCTCGGGCAGGTTGCTCTCGCTGCGCTCCACCACCCGGAACTGCAGCGGATGCGAAAGAATGAGGCCCGCATGCTGCAGGATCAGCTGCCGCAGCGCATCCCGCGGCGGCAGGAGATCGCGCTCCGAAACACTCGCGGCGAGCAGGCTGGCTTTTTCGGTGACTTCTTCGGTCAGCGCTTCCAGCATCGACTCCTTGCTGGGGAAGTAGTAATAAAGCGCCGTTCGGCTGACACCGACCGCGTCCGCGATGTCATTGATGTTGGTCCCGCCGAAACCTTTTTCGATAAACAGCAGGGACGCCGCGTCCAGGATGGACTGGCGCTGCGCGTCGTTGCGCGTGGGCCGGGGTCTGGCTTCTTTTGCTTTGCTCGTCATGTTCAAAATGTAGCGCACTCGCGCGCTGCGGGACGCGGCAGCCAGGAGCCCAAAAGCCCCGCTACAGGGCGTTGCCCGCTGACCGGCCCTGGCGCACCTTGCGCGCGCGGCGCTTTTTGGTCACCACCGGCACTGGCGCCTCGACTATCGGCGTGGATTCCGGCACCAGCAGCAGCACGTCTTTCACACCCAGCCCCATCATGCCCAGGGCCTCGGCCGCGGCACGGCTCACGTCGATGACCCGGCCCGCGCCGAAGGGGCCGCGGTCGTTGATGCGCACCTCGACCTCGCGCCCCGTCACCAGGCTGCGCACACGCACCAGCGTGCCGAAGGGCAGGGTCTTGTGGGCTGCCGTCAACGCATGCATGTCGTAGCGTTCACCGCTGGCCGTGCGCCGGCCATGAAAGCGCGGCCCGTACCACGATGCCTGGCCGCGCTCGAGTTCGCGGGGTACCTCGCCGGCCAGCAACTCCGGCTCGGGCGCCACGGACGGGTTGGCCGGCGCGGGACCACCCATCGGATCTGCCGGTGCCGTCGGAGCAGTGACGGCAGGCTTGGCGGCCGGGCCGGGTGGAGCGCTCGCAGGCGGCCGTCCTGGCGGGGCTGTCGCACAGCCCGCCAGCACGGCCAGCAGGCTTGCAACAATCCAGACCCTGATAGCGCCCTGGTGCACAGGCTTACCTAGTGCAGTGTTGCACGCTATCTGGAACATAAAACCGCGTCTTTTGCGCCATGGCAGCGTTACAAATCCGCGCGATACCTGCGGGTATCGCTGTGGTTTGCGCCTTGCCCTGACCCAAAATCCATCGCTTTTATTGGTCCCATCAAGCATGCAACACTGCACTAGCCATCAGGCCTTGTACTGCAAACGCCGAAGGATCTCCGTCGTCGCAGCGGCCTGGTTCATCGTATAAAAATGAATGCCGGGCACGCCAGCCGTGCAGAGCTGGTCGCACAGTTCGGTGACCACGTCGAGGCCAAAGCTCTTGATGGACGCTGTGTCGTCGCCGAAGCCCTGCAGCCGCAGGCGGATCCAGCGGGGGATTTCCGCGCCGCAGGCATCGGAAAAGCGCATGAGCTGCGTGGAGCTGGTGATGGGCATGATGCCGGGCACCACCGGCACATCCAGGCCAAGTTTGCGCACATCGTCCACAAAACGAAAGTAGGCGTCCGCGTTGAAAAAGTACTGGGTGATGGACGAATTGGCGCCGGCCCTGACCTTGGTGGCAAAAGCCTGCAGGTCGGCATCGGCCGACTTGGCCTGCGGGTGAACCTCGGGGTAAGCCGCCACTTCAAGGTGAAAAGCGTCTCCGGTTTCTTCACGGATGAAAGTCACCAGGTCGCTGGCGTAATGAAACTCGCCGCCGATGCCGTAGCCGCTGGGCATGTCACCGCGCAGGGCGACCAGGTGCTTCACGCCCATGGCCCGCAGGGTCGCCAGCTGCTGGCGCACCGTGACCTTGGTCGCGCCAATGCAGGAGAAATGACAGGCCGCGATCACGCCTTCGTCCAGGATTTCCTTGACGGTGCCGAAGGTGCCCTCTTGCGTGGAGCCGCCCGCGCCAAAGGTCACAGAACAGAACTCCGGCTTGTGCGCATACAGGGCCTGGCGGGTCACGCGCAGCTTGTCTGCGCCCTCAGGCGTCTTGGGAGGAAAGAATTCAAAACTGATGGGAAGATTCATCGCAAGATCTCAATCGTTGTCGGTTTTCTTGTCGCGCCGCTTGCCGCGCGCCGGTCCCGGCTGGCCCGCATGCGCGGCTTCCGGGTCTTCATGCGGTTCGCGCGAGGCAGCGCGCGGAAGGCGCTTGGGCGCCTTGCGTTGCGGCGCCGCGGGCAGCGGCTGGCTCTCGCCGGCGTTGTCGTGGCCCTTGACCGCATGAATGAAAAACTCGCGGTTGCCGTCACCGCCGTCAATCGGCGAAGCCAGCCAGGCCTTGACGTCCAGCCCCAGCGCAATGCACGCATCGCGCAGGCGCTTTTCCACGAACTCAAACAGCGCCGCTTCGCGCACAATGCCGCCCTTGCCAATCTGGCCCGGCTGCAGCTCGAACTGCGGCTTGACCAGCATCAGCACATCGCCGCCGGGCTTGAGCAGGCGCACCACGGCGGGGAGCACCAGCGTGAGCGAAATGAAGGACAGGTCACCCGTCAGGAAGTCAAAGTCCGCTTCGACGGGGGTCTCGGCGTCCAGCCCCGCTTCATCACCATCCCATTCGCCCTCATCAGCCTCCGCTTCATGGGCAGGACCAGCGATCAGGTCCATCGCCGTCATGGACCGGGCATTGACGCCTTCGATGCAGACGACCCGCGGGTCAGCGCGCATGCTGGCATGCAACTGGCCATGGCCCACGTCCACGCCCACCACCTGCGCCGCACCGTGCTGCAGCAGGCAGTCGGTAAAGCCGCCGGTCGACTGGCCGATGTCCAGGCAGCGCAGGCCGGTGACATCAACACCGGTGCTTTTCAGCGCCCCTTCAAGCTTCAGGCCGCCGCGCGAGATGTATTTGGCCTCGGTGTTGTCGAGCACCTGCAGCTCGGCGCCGTCTGGCACTTCATCGCCGTTTTTGGCAACCTTTTTCCACGCGCCATCTTCTTCCGCGCGCCACTGCACGCCCGAAGCAATCAGGCGCTGGGCCTGGGAGCGGGTGGTGGCAAAGCCGTGTTCGACGAGGAATAAGTCAGCGCGCATGTAGCTCCATGGAATGAACCCCACGCCCGAAAACATTCAGGCGGAGGCCTTGTCTTGCCCAGAGGGGCCCTGTCTTGCCCCCTCTCCCTTTGGGAGAGGGTTGGGGTGAGGGCCGGCGGCCTTAAAAAGACTCTCTTGACGACTGGCGCCGCCAGCCCTCACCCCTGCCCTCTCCCAGGGGGAGAGGGAGTAATGCTGTCGCTTAATAACGGTAGGTGTTGGCCTTGTACGGGCCGGCCTTCGACACGCCGATGTAAGCCGCCTGCTCGTCGCTCAACTCGGTCAGCATCGCGCCGACTTTCTTCAGGTGCAGGCGCGCGACCTTTTCATCGAGGTGCTTGGGCAGCACATAGACCTTGCCCACTTCGTAGTCGGCCTGCTTGGTGAACAGCTCGATCTGCGCAATCGTCTGGTTGGCGAAGCTGGACGACATCACGAAGCTGGGGTGGCCGGTGCCGCAGCCCAGGTTCACCAGGCGGCCCTTGGCGAGCAGGATGATGCGCTTGCCGTCGGGGAAGATCACGTGGTCGACTTGCGGCTTGATCTCTTCCCAGGTGCATTTCTCCAGCGAGGCGACGTCGATTTCGTTGTCGAAATGGCCGATGTTGCAAACGATGGCCTGGTCTTTCATCTTGGCCATGTGGTCGTAGGTGATGACGTTCTTGTTGCCGGTGGCGGACACAAAAATGTCGGCCTTGTCGGCGGCGTATTCCATGGTCACGACCTTGTAGCCTTCCATCGCGGCCTGCAGGGCGTTGATGGGATCGATCTCGGTCACCCAGACCTGGGCGCTCAGGGCACGCAGGGCCTGGGCCGAGCCCTTGCCCACGTCGCCGTAACCGGCCACGCAAGCCACCTTGCCGGCCACCATCACGTCGGTGGCGCGCTTGATGGCGTCGACCAGCGACTCGCGGCAACCGTAGAGGTTGTCGAACTTGGACTTGGTGACCGAATCGTTGACATTGATGGCGCGCAGGGCCAGCGTGCCCTTGGCAGACATTTCATTGAGGCGCAGCACGCCGGTGGTGGTTTCTTCGGTCACGCCGATGATGTTTTTCAGGCGGCGGCTGTACCAGGTCGGGTCTTGCGCGAGCTTGGCCTTGATCGAGTTGAACAGGCAGATTTCTTCTTCGCTCGTGGGCTTGGAGATCAGGCTGGCGTCTTTTTCGGCCTTGGTGCCCAGGTGCATCAGGAGCGTGGCGTCGCCGCCGTCGTCCAGGATCATGTTCGGGCCTTCTTCAGGCGTGCCCTTGGCGCCGTTGAATTCGAAGATCTTGTGGGTGTAGTCCCAGTAGTCGGCCAGGGTTTCGCCCTTGATGGCGAACACCGGCGTGCCGGCGGCGGCAATCGCGGCGGCGGCGTGGTCTTGCGTCGAGAAGATGTTGCACGAAGCCCAGCGCACTTCGGCGCCCAGAGCCTGCAGCGTTTCGATCAGCACGCCGGTCTGGATGGTCATGTGCAGCGAACCGGTGATGCGCGCGCCCTTCAAAGGCTGGGCTTTGGCGAATTCTTCGCGGATGGCCATCAGGCCGGGCATTTCGGTCTGCGCGATATTCAGTTCCTTGCGGCCCCAGGCGGCAAGCGAGATATCGGCAATGGTGTAGTCGGTGGAAGGTTTCAGGACAGCGCTCATACGGTTCTCCAAATTCAAACGTCAACTGGGCAAAATCGCCACGGGCAAGGCGCTTTCGAAGCAGTGGGGGAATTCAGTCATTCACCCGGCTTGAGAGAGCACTTGCGGGTGAGCGTGGTTGCAATGAAGTCCTGAGCCTGGTCCACGTGGTGTGGGTTGCAACGCTCCTCAGGAATCCGCCATTGTACCGAAGCCGGCCGCACCGCACCAGCGCCTGGAATCGGCATGCGAAAATTTCACGATGCAAGAACTCGACAACTGGCCCGCAGACGAGCGCCGCCGGATCTCCGGCTTTTTCACCGACATCGACGACACCCTGACCACCGAAGGCGCGATTACCCTTGATGCGCTGGAGGGCTTGGCTGAATTGAAAGCCGCCGGGTTCAAGGTGGTGGCGATCACCGGACGGCCCGTGGGCTGGAGCGAGCCTTTCGCGGCAAGCTGGCCGGTCGATGCCATCGTGGCGGAAAACGGTGCAGTGGCGCTGCTGCCGGATTCCCAAAACGCCGCGCCGCGGCCGCTCTCAAAAATCTACCAGCAGAATGCGGCCACGCGTGCAGCCAACTTCAGCCGCATGCAGGCCGTGCTGGCGCGCATTGAGCGGGAACTGCCCGGCATCCACCGCGCCACCGACTCGCCAGGCCGCGAAACCGACATTGCCATCGACCACAGCGAGTTCGCGCAGCTCAGCGACGCGCAGATCGCCGCCGTGGTGGCGCTGATGAAGAGCGAAGGCATGCACGCCACCGTGAGCAGCATCCACATCAACGGCTGGTACGGCGGCCACAACAAGCTCGAAGGCGCGCGCTGGATTGTTCGTAAACTCTGGCAGCGCGACCTGGACGCCGAGATGGGTCAATGGGTCTATGTGGGCGATTCGACCAACGACCAGCTGATGTTCAAGACTTTCGCCAACAGCGTGGGCGTGGCCAACATCGCGCGCTTTGTGCCGCAGCTGGCGCACCTGCCGCGCTATGTGACGCGGGGCGAGCGCGGCGCGGGCTTTGCCGAGGTGGTAAAGATTTTGCTCACCCCTGCTGACGCTCACTTCGTGTAGCGTCCCCTCCCCTTCCAGGGGACGGAAGAAACATCACCCCTATCGGACGCGCACTTCGTGTCGCGCCTTTTCCCCTTCCAGGGGACGGCGCCTGCGGCCTGGCAAAGCCAGTTCCGCGGCCCCTGCTGGATTAACGCAGGACGGCCGCGCGGCGCACTGAGCCCCATCGCAGCCAGGCGCCGAGAGCTGCCACCGCCAGCACCAGCGCGGCATAGCCCTCCACCGTGGCCGGCAGGCCCAGCGGCGCGATCAGCCGGCCGGCGAGCATGGCCGGCACGCTAAAGGCGAGGTAGCTGGTGGCATAGAGCGCGGCAAACAATTCTGCCCGCTGCTGCGGCTGCGCCAGCGGCGCCAGCGTCTGCACCTGCGCGGAAAAAGCCGAGCCGCCGCCGAAACCAGCCAGCGCCGTTCCCACAAAAAACAGGCCCACCGAATGGACGGCCAGCGAGACGGCCACCAGGCCGGCGCCCAGAGCGAGCCAGCTCATGCCGACGGCGCTCATGCGCGTGGGAGCCAGGCGCCTCAACAGCGTGGGTGAAGCGGCGCCCAGGCCGAAGAATGTCGCAATGGCCAGGCCGTTGACGATGCCGTTGTGGATGCCGAAGATTTGCTGCAGCACGGAAGGCACCAGCGACAGGTACAGGCCCGCGAGCGACCATACCGCCAGCATCGTCGGCACCCCGCGCACAAATTCAGCACGCGCCGCCACCGGCACCGAAATGCGCGGCACCAGCGAGGCCAGCGCGCCGGGGCGCGGCGTGACGCTTTCAGGGAGGAACAGCGTGGCCACCGCACCCGTCACGCAGATGGCGGCCAGCACGCCGAACACCAGCGGCACCGGATGCAGCGCGAGCTTGACGGCGATGCCTGTCAGCAAGGCGCCCACGGCCAGTCCCGCCAGCGGCGAGACGCTGCCTATCATCGCGCCCAGGCGTTTTTGCGCAGCCGGGGCCGCTTCCACCACCGCCGCCGTCAGCGCGCCGCTGACCATGCCGGTCGCAATGCCCTGGACGACGCGCGCGGCGATGATGCCGCCTATGCCCTCGGCCAGCAAAAAGGTCAGCATCGCGCCGGCCTGCAGCAGCAAGGCGGCAAACACCACGGGGCGCCGGCCTATGTGGTCGGACAGCGATCCGGCCACCAGCAGCGAGGCCAGCAGCGCAATCGCATAAATCGCGAATGCCACCGTCAGCAGCGCCGGCGAAAAGCCCCACTGCTGCTGGAACACGACAAACAGCGGCGAAGGCGCGCTGCCCGCCACGAAAAACGCGAACAGCAGGATCGCCAGCAGCGGGAAGGCGGCTGCTGGCGGCAGTTGCCAGCGAGCGGCGGTGGAGGATGAAGCGGGTTGCAAAGAGGGGGCGGCAGGTGCGGTCATGGGGAACACTCGACTTTCTTAAAGCGAATTTATTTGCGTTTGTGAATTTTACGCCCAGTTTTAAATTAACGCAAATATCGTTGCTTTAAGCTAGAATCAGCGCATGAACACCCCCACGACGCCCCAGATCAAACGCCCCGGCGGCCGCAGCGCGCAGGTGCAGTCCGTGGTGCGAAAAGCGCTGGAAGAACTGATTGCCCAGGAAGGCCGCGACAAAGTCACCGTGCCCGCGGTGGCCGAGCGCGCCGGCGTCAGCGCCTCCAGCATTTACCGGCGCTGGGGCGACGTGAACGGCCTGCTGGGCGAAACCGCGACCGAGCGGCTGGACCCGAACCGCCCGCTGCCCGAGACGGGCAACCTGAAAGCCGAACTCGCGGCCTGGGCCCGGGGGCTGATCACCCACCTCAACAAGCCCGGCAACACCTCGATGCTGAAGGCGGCGGCCGCGCTGGCCGGATCGGAAGAGACCAACTGCCTGAAAAACCGCCGCGCCGAAGCCACCGTGCTGGTGAACCGGGCCCAGGCGCGCGGCGACGCCACACCCAGCGTGCAGCAGGTGCTGGACCACATGATGGCCCCCATCATTTACCGGCTGATCTTTGGCTCCGGCGTCGAGCCGGCGTTGGCCGACCAGCTGGCCGACGAACTGTTTGCGCTTGTGGATTAGGCACACCCCTATCGAGGCTCACTTCGTGTAGCCTCTTTTCCCCTTGCAGGGGACGAGGCTTGCGGCCCGGCAAAGCCGGTTCCGCGGCCTCCACTGGATCAGACCGGGCCACCGGCACCGTCCCAGGGACGACACGCAGTGAGTCCCGATAGGGGTGTGCGCCAGTTCAGTTGGGCTTGGCCAACCCGAGCTTGTCGATCAAGACCTTCTCCCGGCCGACCGTGTCCTGCGCGAACTTCGTGTAGTCGGCCGAGCTCATGTAGTTGGGCAGCATGTCGTAGCGGCCCAGGGCGGCGACGTAGCTGGGTTCCTCCATCGCCTTCTTGAACGCGTCGTGCAGGCGCTTGACCACCTCGGGCGGCGTGCCCTTGGGCGCGCCTATGCCGAAGGGCGAGTTCTGCACGATGTCGTAGCCCAGCTCCTTCAGCGTGGGCGCATTGGGGAATTTGTCGAGGCGCTTCTCTCCCCAGGTGTTGAGCACGCGCAGCTTGCCGGCCTCGACCTGCGGCGCAAAGCCGGTACTGTCGGCGCCGGCCATCAATTGACCACTCACCAGGGCCAGCATCAAATCCGCACTGCCTTTATAGGGCACGTGCTGCAACTCGATGCCGGCCTTTTGCGCGATCAACTCGGTCGTCAGGTGCGGGCTGGTCAGCGTGCCGGTGGAGCCGTAGGTCAGCTTGCCGGGGTTGGCCTTGGCGTAGGCGACAAAGTCGGCCCAGGTCTTGAAGGGGCTGTCTGCCGGCACCACGATGCCGAAGGCGTAGCCGGTCACATTGATGACGTAGCTGAGGTCCTTGACCGGATCCCAGTTGATCTTGGTGGTGTAGCCGAGGCGGAACACGCCCAGCGGAATCTGCGCCAGCGTGTAGCCGTCGGGCGCCGAGGTTTGCAACTGCTGGGCCGGCAGGGTTCCGCCGGCACCGGGCTTGTTCTCCACGATCACCGCCTGACCCAGGATTTTTGAGGCGTTGTCGGCCAGCGAGCGCATGGTGATGTCGGTCGGCCCGCCGGCCGGGAAAGCGACGATCAGCTTGATGGGCCGGACCGGAAAGGTCTGCGCCTGTGCCGGCATGACCGCGGCGAACAGGGTCAAGGCGGCGGTGTACAGAAAGGGGCGGCGTTGCATTGGGCGTGTCTCCTGAAGCGGTGATGTTGCCACCATCATGCGTGACGCCGACTTTGAACACATCAGGGCAACACCTGAAGGACTGTCACCTGCGTTGCAGGGCCCGAAAGCGCCGGGAAAAGGCACTTTTCAGATGTCAAACAGGGCTACACACCAATGCCGACGAGCGCAAGCAGCTATCAATTAAATAGCAATCATCCACGCATAGCATCCGCCCCCCACCAGCAGGGGCCGCGGAACTGGCTTTGCCAGGCCGCAGGCGCCGCCCCTGGAAGGGGGAAGGTGCTACACGAAGTGAGCGTCCGACGGGGTGAGCTATCTTTCCAGCACACTTTGCAACGCATTTCCGGTGTGCGTGCCCAGCTTCACAACAGCCTCTGGCGGCGCCGATGCGACGACCTGCCCGCCCGCATCACCGCCGTCGGGACCCAGGTCAATCACCCAGTCGGCTTCGGCCACCACATCCAGGTCGTGCTCGATCACCACCACACTGTGGCCGCCGTTCACCAGGCGGTGCAGCACGTGAATCAGCTTTTCGACGTCGGCCATGTGCAGACCCACCGTGGGCTCGTCCAGCACGTACAGCGTGTGCGGCGCCTTCTGGCCGCGCCGCGTGATGTCGTCGCGCACCTTGCTCAGCTCCGTCACCAGCTTGATGCGCTGCGCCTCGCCGCCCGACAGCGTCGGCGAAGGCTGGCCCAGCGTGAGGTAGCCCAGGCCCACGTCCTTGAGCAACTGCAGCGGGTGCGCGATGCTGGGCATGGAGGCAAAAAACGCCACCGCCTCGTCCACTTCCATTTTCAGCACGTCGCCTATGCTTTTGCCACGCCAGGTCACGGCCTGCGTCTCGGGGTTGAAGCGCGCGCCGTGGCAGGTTTCGCAGAGCACCTTCACGTCGGGCAGAAAGCTCATGCCGATGGTGCGCACACCCGCACCTTCGCAGGTCGGGCAGCGCCCCTCGCCGGTGTTGAAGCTGAAGCGACCGGCCCCATAGCCGCGCGCCCGCGCTTCCAGCGTGTCGGCAAACAGCTTGCGAATCGTGTCCCAGAAACCGATGTAGGTGGCCGGGCAGGAGCGCGGCGTCTTGCCGATCGGCGTCTGGTCGACTTCGAGCACGCGGTCCACCGCCGCATAGCCTTCGATGCGCTCGCAGCCCGCCCAGTCAGGCGTCTTGCCCTTGTCGTCGGCATCGCGCCCGGCCTTGGTGGAGCGCAGCATCACGCCCGCGTGCACATTGGTCAGCAGCACGTCGCGCGCCAGCGTGGACTTGCCGGAGCCCGAGACGCCGGTGACCGCCACCAGCCGGTACAGCGGCACGGTGACCGACACATTCTTGAGGTTGTGCAGGTCGGCATTGACCACGGTGAGCCAGGAGGTGAACTTGCTCGCAGCAACGGGTGCTGCGTTGTGCAGTGCACTGGCGCTTGCTGCGGCCGCTTTCAATGCTGCGGCTTTCAGCGCGGCCTGCTTTTGTTTGCTCAGGGGCTTGGCAGGGGAGCCCTCACCCCCGCCTTTACCCTCCTCCAGCGGGAGAGGGAGCAAGCCCGTTTCGCTCCCTCGCCCCTCTGGGGAGAGGGCTGGGGTGAGGGGCTTCTCCGTTTCGCGGCGCGCATGCAGCGGATGGATCAACGGGTGTGCCAGGTAGCGGCCGGTCAGCGACTCCGGCACGGCCGACAGCTGCGCCGCCGTGCCCTGCGCGACCAGCGTGCCGCCGCGCTTGCCGGCGCCGGGCCCGATGTCGATGATGTTGTCGGCGCGGCGTATCGTGTCCTCGTCGTGCTCCACCACCACCAGCGTGTTGCCGCGGTCGCTGAGCTTGCCCAGCGCGCTGAGCAGAATCTGGTTGTCGCGCGGATGCAGGCCGATGGTGGGCTCGTCGAGCACGTAACAAACGCCCTGCAGATTGGACCCCAGCTGCGCCGCCAGCCGGATGCGCTGGGCTTCGCCGCCCGACAGTGTGGGCGCGCCGCGATCCAGCGTGAGGTAGCCCAGGCCCACGTCCTCGAGAAACTCCAGCCGGCTTTTGATTTCGGGCACCAGGTCGCGGGCAATGCCGGCCTCGCGGCCTGCCAGCGCCAGTTTTTCAACCCAGCGGCGAACATCCGTCACCGACAGGCCGGCGATGTCCGCAATGCCGACACCGGCAAACTTCACCGCGCGCGCCTGTTTGTTCAGGCGCGTGCCTTCGCAGGTGGGACAAGCGGCATCGACCACGTCGTCCACCTCCGGCTCGCCAAAAGTCTGCTCGCGGCCCTTGTTGTCGTCATCGCGCACCGAGTCGTCAAACACCTTGCGCTGCTCCTTGCTGAGCTTGACGCCCGTCCCCACGCAGTCGGGGCACCAGCCGTGCTTGCTGTTGTAGCTGAAGAGCCGCGGATCGAGTTCGGGGTAAGACGTCGAGCAGACCGGGCAGGCGCGCTTGGTGGAGAAGGCCTCCAGCCGGCCCAAGCCCTTGGTGGAGGCGCCCGCCATCATCGCGCCGCGCAGGCCGTCCAGCGGGGCCAGCACATGCACCACGCCCTTGCCATGCTCCAGTGCAGTGGCCAGCGCAGCCCGCAGCGCGGCTTCGTTCTCCGGCGTGACGTGGATGTCCGCCACCGGCAGCTCGACCGTGTGCTCCTTGAAGCGGTCAATGCGCGGAAAGCCGGTGGTCGGCAAAAACTCGCCGTCGATGCGCAAATGCGTATAACCGCGCGGCCGGGCCCAGTCGGCCAACTCGGTGTAGACGCCCTTGCGCGCAATCACCAGCGGCGCCAGCAGGCCGATGTGCTGGCCGCGGTAGGTCTTGAGCAGCTGGGCGGCGATGCTCTCCGGGCTCTGCGGCATCACCGCCGCACCGTCCTTGGTGCAGTGCTGCACCCCGAGCTTCACATACAGCAGGCGCAGGAAATGCCAGACTTCGGTGGTGGTACCCACGGTGGACTTGCGCCCGCCGCGCGACAGGCGCTGCTCGATGGCCACGGTGGGCGGAATGCCGTACACCGCATCGACTTCAGGCCGCCCGGCCGGCTGCACGATGCTGCGCGCATAGGCATTGAGCGACTCGAGGTAGCGCCGCTGCCCTTCGTTGAACAGGATGTCAAAGGCCAGCGTGGACTTGCCCGAGCCGGACACGCCGGTGACCACGTTGAACTTGCCGCGCGGAATGTCGACCGACAGGCTCTTGAGGTTGTTTTCCTTGGCGTTAACGATCTGGATCAGATTGAAAAAAGCCGGCCGGGTGGTCCAGGCCTTGGGCCGGGCCTCTTCCACGCCATGCACCTGGCCCATGGCCAACTCGTACTCGCGCAGCGCCTTGGCGGTGTGCGAGGTCGGGTGCTGGCGCACCTCTTCGGGCGTACCCTGGGCCACCAGCAGGCCGCCCCCCTCGCCGCCCTCGGGTCCCAGGTCGATCAGCCAGTCGGCCGAGCGGATCACATCCAGGTTGTGTTCAATGACGATCAGCGAATGGCCCGCATCCATCAGCTTGCGCAGCGCGCGCATGAGTTTGGCAATGTCGTCAAAGTGCAGTCCGGTGGTCGGCTCGTCAAACAGAAACAGCGTGCCGCGGCCCGGGTGCTTGAGCGCCAGCGCCTGCTTGCTCGCGCTGCTCTTGCTGGCCGTCCTCGAGGCTTCGGCCAGAAAGCCGGCCAGCTTGAGGCGCTGCGCCTCGCCGCCCGACAGCGTGGGCACGGGCTGGCCCAGCTTCACATACTCCAGGCCCACATCCACAATGGGCTGCAGCGCGCGCAGCACTTCGCGGTCCTGCGCGAACAGCTGCACGGCTTCGCTGACCGTCAGCTCCAGCACATCGGACACATTCATCAGCACCGGCTTGAGCTGGCCGATGGCCTTGCGCTCAATCGTCACCTCCAGGATTTCCGGCCGGTAGCGCTTGCCGTCGCAGTCGGGGCAACGCAGGTATACGTCACTCAAAAACTGCATCTCCACATGCTCGAAGCCCGAGCCGCCGCAGGTCGGGCAGCGCCCGTCGCCGTTATTGAAACTGAATTTGGTGGCGGTGTAACTGCGCTGCCTGGCCAGCGGCGACTGGGCGAACAGTTCGCGCACGGCATCCCACGCGCCCACATAGCTCGCGGGGTTGGAGCGCGCCGTCTTGCCGATGGGCGACTGGTCGACAAACACCACGTCGGTCAGGTGGTCGGCACCCATGAGCCGGTCATGCAGGCCCGGTGTTTCCGTGGCCTTGCCGAACTGGCGCAGCAAGGCGGGCGCGAGGATGTCCTGCATCAGCGTGGACTTGCCGGAGCCGCTGACACCGGTGACGCACACCAGGCGCTGCAGCGGAAACTCCACCGTCAGGTTTTTCAGGTTGTGGTCGCGGGCGCCTTCGAGGATAAGGCGCGGCGTGTTGTCGCTCACCGCGCGCTTGAGCCCCAGGCCCACCCGCTTGCGCGAGCCCAGGTAGGCGCCGGTCAGCGTGTCCGCGTGCCGGAGGTCCTCCGGCGTGCCGTCAAACACGATCTGCCCGCCCTTCTCGCCCGGACCGGGTCCCATGTCGATCATGCGGTCGGCCGCCAGCATCACGGCGGGATCATGCTCCACCACCACCAGCGTGTTGCCGGCATCGCGCAGCCGGTGCATGGCCTGGGTGATGCGGTTCATGTCGCGCGGATGCAGGCCGATGGACGGCTCATCGAGCACAAAGAGCGTGTTGACCAGCGAGGTGCCCAGCGCGGTGGTGAGGTTGATGCGCTGCACCTCGCCACCCGACAGCGTGCGGCTTTGCCGGTCCAGCGTGAGGTAGCCAATGCCAACATCGCACAGGTATTTCACGCGGGTCTGGATTTCCTCGAACAGCAGTTTGAGCGCTTGAGCTTCGCCGTGCCCGGCGCCTTCCCCTGCAGGGGAGGGAGTCAGTCCGATGCCCTCAAAAAAGGTTTTTAACCTGTCAATCGGCAGGCGCATCAAATCATGCAGGCACAGGCCCGGCAAGGCTTCGAGCTGCTGGCGGCTCCACTGCACGCCCACCGGCATGAAGCGCTGGCCAGGCGGCAGCACCGCATCGGCAGCCTCTTTGGAGCCAAGCCGCCAGAGCAGGGATTCCAGCTTGAGGCGCGCGCCGCCGCAGGTGTCGCACTGGGTGTAGCTGCGGTACTTGGACAGCAGCACACGGATGTGCATTTTGTAGGCCTTGCTTTCCAGGTAGGCAAAGAAACGCTTGATGCCGAACCAGTGCTGGTTCCATTTGCCGTTCCAGCTCGGCGAGCCGTTGATCACCCAGGCCTGTTGCTCGGGTGTGAGCTTGTACCAGGGCGTGTCACGCGGAATGCCGGCCGTTTCGGCGTGGCGCATCAAATCGTCCTGCGCTTCCTGCCACGCCGGCGTCTGCATGACCTTGATGGCGCCGGCGCGCAGCGTGAGTTTGTCGTTGGGTATCACCAGCCCGTAGTCGACGCCGATGACCCGGCCAAAGCCGCGGCAGGTCTCGCAGGCGCCCATGGCCGAATTGAAGGAAAACAGCGACGGTGTCGGGTCGGTGTAGCGCGTGTCGCTGTCGGGGCAGTGCAGGCCCGTGGAAAAGCGCCACATCTCTTCGGGCGTGGCGGAAGAGGACGATGCGGGGCCCGAGCCCATCACATACACATTGAGCCGGCCGCCGCCGCGCTTCAGCGCCATCTCGATGGCTTCAATCGCCCGGACTTTTTCGGTGGTCTGGATGCGAAAACGGTCAGCCACCACGTCGAGCAGCTTGTGCGGGCCCGCCGGCGTGCTGATCTGCCGCTCGGCATGCACCCGCGTGAAGCCGCTGGCGGACAGCCATTGCGTCACCTCTTCCGCGCTGGTGTTGCCGGGCAATTCGACCGGGAAGGTCATCACGAGACGGACCCCCACGCTTGTCGCTTCGCGTGCCTCCGGCGTTGCGCTGCCCCTTTCATCATGAAGAGGGGCTAATTCTCCTTGGGGCGGCCCTGCGGAGAATTGGACCCCCACGCTTGCCGCTTCGCGCACCGCCGGTGCAGCGCTGCCCCTTTCATCATGAAGAGAGGCTAATTCTCGTTGGGGTGGCGCTGCCGAAAGTTGGGCTTGCTCCAGAACTGCCGTGCGCGCCATCAGCTCCGCGTAAATCGATTCCGGCGAATCATGGCGCACCAGCTGCGCCGTCTGTTTGTCAAACAATTGGGCGGAGCGGGCGTACAACAGCTTAAGGTGGTCATTGAGCTCGGTCATGGTGCCCACGGTGGAGCGTGAACTGCGCACCGGGTTGCTCTGGTCGATTGCAATGGCCGGCGGCACGCCCTCCACCTTGTCGACGGCGGGCTTGTCCATGCGGTCCAGAAACTGCCGGGCGTAGGCCGAGAACGTCTCGACATAGCGGCGCTGGCCTTCGGCGAACAGGGTGTCAAACACCAGCGAGGACTTTCCCGAGCCGCTGGGGCCGGTGACCACCGTCAACTCCCCGGTACGGATATCCAGATCGAGGTTTTTGAGGTTGTGCTGGCGCGCGCCGCGAATGCGGATGGTTCCCTGAGACATTGCTGGGTCTTTCCTGAAGAGGTCAAACATTCTAGACAGAGCTTCCGCGGGTGCGGCGCGTAGGGTTAAAGCATTACGCCTGCCCCGCTTCGGCCTCGCCGCGCTGGTGCGCCTGCCCATGATTTCCTGCTCGTGGTTCCTGTTCGTGATTTCCCCACTTCCTTATTCAGCGGGGATGCGTAAACTGAACGCCACCAGGAGCAAAACATGAAAAAACTGAATTTGTGGTGCGGCGCCATTGTGCTGATGGCCTTGAGCCACGCCAGCCAGGCGCAAATCCTGATCGGACAGACCGCCGGATTTACCGGCGCGGTGGGCGCGGGTGTCAAGGAAACCACAGAAGGCGCCAAGCTTTACATTGACGCCATCAACGCCAAGGGCGGCGTCAACGGCCAGAAGATTGAGCTGGTCTCGCTCGACGACAAGTTCGACCCCAAGCTGGCGGCCGAGAATGCACGCCAGCTGATTGAAGAGCAGAACGTGGTGGCGATGTTCCTGACGCGCGGTACACCCCACACGGAAGGCATCATTCCCATCCTTGAAAAAAATGGCGTGCCGCTGATCGGCCCGTCCACCGGCGCCATGGTGCTGCACCAGCCCGTCAAAAAGCACGTCTTCAATGTGCGCGCCACCTACCAGCGCGAAGCTGAAAAGGCCATCACCCACCTGCATTCCATGGGCATCACGCGGATCGGCATTGTGTACGCGGACGACAGCTTCGGCGCCGACGGCGTGGCCGGCGCGCAAAAAGGCCTGACGACGGCCAAGCTGCAGCCCGTCGTGCTGGAAAAATTCAACCGCGCCAAGCCCGACTTCGCACCGATTGCTCCCAAGGTTTTTCAGTCCAATGCGCAGGCCGTCATGATGGTGGCCTCCGGCCAGGCGGTGGTTGATGGCGTCAAGGCCTTCCGCGCGGCGGGCTCTGCGGCACAGATTGTGACGCTGTCCAACAATGCCTCCAGCGGTTTTGTGAAGAGCCTGGGCGAGAACGCGCGGGGCGTGATCGTCACGCAGGTCTTTCCCTACGAGCGCTCCATTGCCTACCCCATGGTCAGGGAAGCCCAGGAGATGGCCAAGGCCAAGGGGCAGAGCGAAGTCACGCCCGCCATGCTGGAGGGCTTTGCCGCGGCCAAGGTGCTGGTGGAAGGCCTGCGCCGGGCCGGTGCCAAACCCACCCGCGAAAAAATCCAGGCGGCCCTGGAAGGTCTTCGCAAACTGGACATTGGCGGGCTGGAAGTGAACTACAGCACGGAAGACCACACCGGGCTTGATTTCGCCGACCTGTCCATCATCGGGACCGACGGGAAATTCAAGCGCTGAAGGGAAGACCTCCCTCTTTCTCTTTTTCTTCTCTTTTTCTTCTCTTTTCTTTCTCTCTTTTTTTCTCTTTATTTGCGGCCGAGACGGCGCCGTATCACGCGCCAACGCCGGCCGTGCACCCCGCCCTCACAGCCTCAGCCATACAGGGCACGCTCGAGCTCTCTGAATTTCTCGGCGCCCACGGCTTCCTGGATCCTGGGTGCCAGTTCCTTCAGCTTCTCCAGGTCGCCAGCAGCCTCTACTGCCAGGTTGAGCCGGAAGCCCCGCAAGCCCAGGCCTGCAGTGAGCCGCGTGGCCACCGGATAGGCCCTTGAATAGTGCTCCTGCGCGCTCTGCGTCGGTGTTCCGTCCGGATTTTGCGAGGCGGCGGGAGACACCGCGCCCTGTGGTTCCACCACGGCAGACGGTGCGGCCGCAGTGGCCGCCAGCAGCCCCAGTGCCACCAGCTGATTGACATCCTCGAGCGTCACACCCAGACCGGCCGTTGCCTTGAGAACCTCTTCGGTACTGCGCTTGCCATCGAACATGATGAATGCCGAGCGCTGCCGGGGGAGGAGCGTAAGCGAACGGTTCTGCAGGGCAGACTGACCCAACTCGGTCTTTGTGTAAATCATCAGCTTGTCTCCACTGGATGCGCTCCCTGCCCGACACCGCGCGGTGCCGGTTGCTGGAAGCGCTGGTTGTGCCTGGCTGTTTCGCCATTCGTGAGTGGAATTTAACCGATTTGCGGGCCATTGAGCAGTTCAAATGAGCAGGTCAAATCATCATGCAGGCATCCCCACCATATTCCACATGCCCCTCCACATGCCCGTCGCTCCTGGCACCCTGCCCGCGAGTGCGCACCGGGCTTCAGGCGGCAAACCGGGCGCCTTCGCCAGCCGCCATGAAGACCGGCGCGAAAGCTGGCGCAGCGCCATGCTTTTCACCACTGATGTCTATATCGCCGCCCTTGTTCAGCAGGAACAGGGCGAGCAATGCAAACACGATAAATCCGACCACAATTTTCCACATCTTCTTTCTCCAAAAAAAAAGCCCTCGGCAGATGATGACGAGGGCCCTTGAGTTTCAAGGGATCGTTTCGGTCAGCACGGGCGGCCAGGGGCCCTCGCGCTGCCTCGAGACCGGTCAGTCGTTGGCGTAGATGTCAACGTTCTTGGTTTCCCTGATGAACAGGGTGCCAATCACAAAGGTAGCGCCGGCAATGATGATCGGGTACCACAGGCCGTTGTACATGTTGCCGGTCTGGGCCACGATGGCGAAGGCGGTGGTCGGCAGCAAGCCGCCAAACCAGCCATTGCCGATGTGATAAGGCAGGCTCATGGACGTGTAGCGAATACGGGTGGGGAACAGCTCCACCAGCATGGCGGCAATCGGTCCGTACACCATGGTCACCAGCACCACCAGATAGAACAGGATGGCCGTGACCATGACCTTGTCCACCTTGGCGGGGTCTGCCTTGCTGGGGTAGCCGGCAGCCTTCAGGTCATCCGCAACCGCCTTCTTGAATTCAGCATCCTTCTTCTTGGCATCGTCAGCGCTCAGGCCCTTGGCGGCGTAGCTGGAAATGGCGGTCTCGCCAATCTTGATGGTGGCCACCGTACCTGCAGGCGCTTCAACGTTGTCGTAGCTCACCGATGCACCGGCCAGCACCTGCTTGGCAATGTCGCAGGAGCTGGTGAACTTGGCCGTGCCGGTCGGGTTGAACTGGAATGAGCACTCTTTTGGATCAGCCGTCACCACCACCTTGTTCTTGGCTTGCGCTGCAGCCAGGTCGGGGTTGGCGGCTTTCGTCAGCGCACCGAACACCGGGAAGTAGGTCACCACGGCGAGCAGGCAGCCTGCCATGATGATGGGCTTGCGGCCAATCTTGTCGGACAGGGCGCCGAACACGACGAAAAATGGCGTGCCCAGGATCAGCGAATAAGCCACCAGAATGTTGGCGGTAGGACCGTCAACCTTGAGCGCCTGGGTCAGGAAGAACAGCGCGTAGAACTGGCCGGAATACCACACCACAGCCTGGCCGGCGGTCAGACCGATCAGCGCCAGGATCACGATCTTCAGGTTTTTCCACTGGCCGAAAGATTCGGACAGCGGCGCCTTGGAGGTCTTGCCCTCTGCCTTCATTTTCTGGAAAGCAGGCGACTCGTTCATGGACAGGCGGATGTACACAGACACGGCCAGCAACAGGATCGAGACGATGAAGGGAACACGCCAGCCCCAGTCGGCAAAGGCAGCCTCGCCAATGGCGGTGCGCGTGCCCAGGATCACCATCAGCGACAGGAAGAGACCCAGCGTTGCCGTGGTCTGAATCCACGAGGTGTAAGCACCGCGCTTGTGTGCCGGCGCATGCTCGGCCACATACACCGCTGCGCCACCGTACTCGCCACCGAGTGCCAGGCCCTGCAACATGCGCAGTGCGATCAGGATCACCGGAGCGGCAACGCCGATGGAGGCATAGCTGGGCAGCAAGCCCACGATGAAGGTCGACAAGCCCATGATCACGATGGTGATCAGGAAGGTGTACTTGCGGCCAATCATGTCACCCAGGCGTCCGAACACCAGCGCGCCGAAAGGACGCACGATGAAACCGGCGGCAAAAGCCAGCAGTGCGAAAATAAACGCCGAACCGGCGTCCAGTCCGCTGAAGAACTGCTTGGCAATAATGGCTGCGAGTGAACCGTAGAGGTAAAAGTCATACCACTCGAATACGGTGCCCAGCGATGAGGCGAAGATCACTTTCTTCTGCTCAGCTGTCATGGGTCGGTTGTCGACTGCTGTTGACATGATGGTTGTCTCCAAAATAGTAGTGCTTCCGAAGTGGAAGCTGTGCTCATTATTTTGGGTGTCCCTGACCTAGCTCTGACGTGAAACTAACAGGAGCTTGCACCAAACTTATACGGGGCTGACAAGTCAAGGGGAAACCCTTGAAGGAATTTTCAGCATGCGAATAGCCCTAGGGAAAACGCTTAGCGGCGGCGCGTCACCCCTGAAGGCAGCTGGCTGACGGCGGTCCAGTCGGGCCCGGCAAACCACGGCTCATCCAGCAGGCAGTCCCGCAGCATCGGCAGCGAGTCCAGGCCCCAGAACAGTTTGTCATCGACCCTGAAAGCAGGCACGCCGAAAACGCCTTGCGCAATCGCGTCGTCGGTATTGGTTTTCAGTTGCGCCTTGACCTCTTCGCCCTGCATGTCGCGCCGCGGGGCCAGTTGCTGCACGAGGGATGCAAGGCGCTGCGCATCAGCGGCGTCAGCGCCACCACGCCAGATGTGGCGAAAAACGGTTTCACACACATAGCGATTGGGCGCGCCCGGCTCTGCTTCGGGCGCGCAGGCCAGGGCGAGCCGCAACAGGGGCAAGGGGTTGAACGGATGGTTGGCCGGCATCTGCATGGGAATGCCCCGGTTGTGGGCCATCCACAGCACATGCCGGTACGTCCACTCGCGCTTCGGGGCGATCTCCGCCGGGCCCAGTTGGCCATGCTGCTTGAGCATGCCGGCAAAAAGCACGGGTGTGTAGCTGACGCTGTAGCTCACGCCCTTCAAGGCTTCGGGCAGGTGTTCAAACGCCAGGTATGCATAGGGCGAGAGAAAGTCCAGATAAAACGTGATGTGCTTCATGGTCGTCCCTCTTGTGTCTCTTGCGTTTGCGTTTGCGTTTGCGTTGCGCCGGGCAATGCTGCGCTTCGGTTGCTGCGGTGAAATGACGGCGACAAGCGTTCTTCGTTCAGCGCTGCAGCCCCGTGATGCGCTGCCCTATGGTCTGCCAGAGGGCGCGCTGGGCCTCGGGGCCGGAGCGGCCCCAGGCCGAAATCTCGCCGAGCGTGCGAAAACAGCCTTCGCACCAACCGGTGTCCGCATTGATGCGGCAAACAGAGATGCAGGGTGAAGGAACCACATCGCCGGCTGCGCTGACCGTGCGCGCACGCTCGGTCACCAAATCAATGGCGTTCTGGCGGGCCATCGTTTCTTCGTCCAGGTCGACCGCGACATCGACCACCGGCGCGCCCGTCAGCAGCTCGAGCTCTTGCGGCATGAGTTTGAACACCGCATGCGGATGCCCGGCGGCGGCCCACACCTCCTCAAAGCGCAGCAGGCTCAAGTCCACCAGGGTGATCACGTCTGCGGCATGCGCCAACGGCGACACGCCGCCGATGGAGAATCCGGTTTTGGCTTTCACAAACTCGGCGTCGGCCCGGCCGATGCGCCTGCCGTCACTGCACACCAGGGCTTCGACTTTTCTTTCGTCGACCCGCCTGTCGCCGGAGGTGACCACCAGCACCGCAGCGTCATCCGACTTGCGGCGAAAAATGATGCTCTTGGCAATCTGCCCCAGCTTCACGCCCAGTGCATCGGCGGCCTGTTGCGCCGTGCGTGCAGCGTCGTCGAGCATGACCGGCAAATGCGGGTGGCCGCTCTCCTGCAGCACAGCAGCCACTCTCTGCACCCCTTCCGGCAAGGCCTTCAGTTCAGCGCCACACATCAACCCATCCTCTTGTTAAGCAAGGCCGTCGCCGCGCGGGAATTGGGCTTGCGCTCCAGGAAATCGCTGATGAATTTCCCGGCGTCGATCAGCTTGTCCATGTCAATGCCCGTCTCGATGCCCATGCCGTGCAGCAGATACACGACGTCTTCGGTTGCCACGTTGCCGGTGGCGCCTTTGGCAAACGGACAGCCGCCGAGGCCGGCCGACGAGGTATCGAATTGCCAGATGCCCATCTGCAGGGACGCCAGCGTGTTGCTCAGCGCCTGCCCGTAGGTATCGTGGAAGTGGCCCGACACGTCGTCGAGGGCATAGTGCTTGAGCGCGGCCTCCAGGGCACGCTGCACCTTCAGGGGTGTGCCCACGCCAATGGTGTCGGCCACGCCGATGTGCTGCACGCCAATGTCCTTCATGAGGCGCGCCACCAGCTCGACCCGTTGCGGTGCGATCTCGCCCTCGTAGGGGCATCCGACGGTGCAGGAGATGGCGCCGCGAACATAAATGTTGTTGGCTTTGGCCGCTTCCACCACCGGGCGAAAACGTTCGATGCTCTCGGCGATGGAGCAATTGATGTTGCGCTGGCTGAAGGCTTCGCTGGCCGCGGCAAATACCACGATCTCGTCGGGCCACAACTCACGTGCCGGCGCGAGCGCCGCCTCAAACCCCTGCATGTTTGGCGTCAGCACGGAGTAGCGCACGCCGGGCTTGCGCCGTATGCCGGCCATCACCTCCGCGTTGTCGGCCATCTGCGGCACCCATTTGGGCGACACAAAACTGGTGACTTCGATTTCATTGAGGCCGGCGTCCTGCAGGCGGTGCACCAGCTCGATCTTCACGGCAGCAGGCACCGGTGCCTTTTCGTTCTGCAGGCCGTCCCGCGGGCCGACATCGACGATTTTGACTTTGGATGGAAGTTTCATGGGGCTCCTTCAGGAGATAGGGTGGTCGCGAGCCGGGGACCGGCTCTCAAGCAAGCAGGGGCCGCGGAACCGGCTTAGCCGGGCCGCAGGCGCAGCGGCCCCCTCGGGGCTGACGACCGCGGCTCCCAACCTGCCTGCGCAGGTTTGGACGGGAGGAAGGGCCAACGCCTCAGGCGTGGGCACGTCCAGGGAGTTACGCGAAGCGAACGACCGTGGGGCGCAACTGTGGTCGCAAGCCGGAGACCGGTTCTCAAGCAAGCAGGGGCCGCGGAACCGGCTTAGCCGGGCCGCAGGCGCAGCGGCCCCCTCGGGGGGCAGGGAGTTACGCGAAGCGAACGACCGTGGGGGCAACATCAGTATCCTTTTTTTGGGTCAACCACACCGGCAAGGCTGGCAATCGGCGTGCCACTGTGCAGCGCGCGTATCTTCCCCGCAATCTGCGCAATGCTCTCTTCGCGCAGCGTTCGGGCCGAGGTGTGCGGCGTGACGGTGATTTTCGGGTGCGCCCAGAATGGATGCGATGCGGGCAGCGGCTCCGTGCGGAACACATCCAGCATGGCGCCCGCGATGTGGCCGCTGTCAATCAGGGCGATCAGGTCTTCGTCGACCAGATGGCCACCCCGTGCCACGTTGATCACATAGGCGCCGGGCTGCAGCCTGGCCAGCGTGTCGCGCCGCATGATGCCTTCGGTGTCCGGCGTCAGTGGCAGCAGGCACACCAAAATACGGGTGGCCGCCAGGAATTCCGGAAACCCCGCCTCGCCGGCAAAGCATTGCATGCCGACCACGGTTTTTGCCGAGCGGCTCCAGCCCATCACCGGAAAGTCAAACTGCACCAGGGCCTGGCCCACGCGCTCGCCCAGCACCCCCAACCCCATCACGCCGACCGGAAAGTCCTTGCGCAGCCGGGTTTTTCGGTACGACCATTTGCCCTGCACCGCATCGGCCTCATAGCCGTCGAACTCACGGAAATGACGGATCACGGCATGGCAGACATATTCGGCCATCTGCACCGACATGCCGGCATCGTCCAGCCGGACGACCGGTGTGCCGGCGGGCAGGCGCAGCTTCATCAGCGCATCCACGCCGGCGCCAATATTGAAGATGCCTTTGAGCCGGGTCTGCTCATCCATAAATTGTTGCGGCGGCGCCCAGACGACTGCGTAGTCCGCCGGCGCCGCGCCCGCGGACCACAGCTCCACCTCCGCATCGGGCAGGGCGGCGCGCAGGCCTTCAAGCCAGGGCTGGGTTTTGGTGTCGGTACAGCAAAAACTGATGCGCATGGTGCTTCCAGGAAAGATCAACTCCCGATCTTAAGCAGTTCCGCGCCTTCAGCCACCTGGTCACCGGGCGCATAGAGCACCTCCTGCACCACGCCGTCGGCCGGCGCCGCAATCGTATGCTCCATTTTCATGGCTTCCATCACCGCGAGCGCCTGGCCTTTGCTGACCTTGTCGCCCGTTTTGACGGCGAAGGACACGACCTTGCCCGGCATGGGCGCGGTCAGGCGTCCGCCTTCCGTGTGACTCTCGCCCGCATGGGCCAGCAGATCGATGGCCGTGATCTGGGTTGCGCCCCTTGCGGTAAAGACGTAATCCACCTCGCCCTGGGTATAGACCGCCGCCGTCAGGCGCTGGCCCGCAAACTGGATGTCGATGCCTTGAGCGCTTTCGGCAAACACCAGCGGCCCTGACACGTCGCCCACCTTTAATTGCAAGGCGCCGTCATGCAGATAGGTCAATGCCGCTTTGGAGTGCTCGCCGTGGAAGTCGAACTCGAAAGGCCGCTGTGTCACGCCATGGGTTTGCCAGCCGTCACGGCGGCTGAAGGGGTCATTGTCTTCACTGGCTTTTTCATGCAGCAGCGTCTGGGCAATCGCACAGGCTGCGGCCATCGCCAGCCCGACGGGTTCCTGCTTGAAGAGCACGGCCTCTTCGCGCGGGATCAAGGCCGTGTCCAGGTTGGCTTGGGCAAACGAGGGGCTGCGCAGCACGTAGCGCAAAAACTGCATATTGGTGTTCAGGCCCACGATATGGGTTTGCGCCAGCGCCTCGTCGAGCCGGGCCAGCGCTTCTTCACGCGTCTGGCCATGCACGATCAACTTGGCCACCATCGAGTCATAAAACGGTGAAATCGCATCGCCTTCGCGCACCCCGTCGTCCACGCGAACCGGGCCACGCTCGAAGCTGGTGCATGCCGGCTTCTGGTACACATGCAACGTGCCGGTGGCGGGCAAAAAGTTGTTGTCCGGGTTTTCGGCGCAGATGCGCGCCTCGATGGCGTGGCCGTTGATGCGCAGCTGCTCTTGCGCCAGCGGCAGCTTCTCGCCCGAGGCCACGCGCAACTGCCACTCCACCAGGTCCAACCCGGTAATGGCTTCGGTCACCGGGTGCTCAACCTGCAGCCTTGTGTTCATCTCCATAAAGAAAAAATTCATGCTGCCATCGGCGCGCTGCTCGACGATGAACTCCACCGTGCCCGCCCCGACGTAATTGACGGCCCGTGCGGCGGCCACGGCGGCCAGCCCCATCTGCTGGCGCATCTCGGGCGTCATGCCGGGCGCGGGGGCCTCTTCCAGCACCTTCTGGTGGCGGCGCTGCACCGAGCAGTCGCGTTCGAACAGGTAGACGTAGTTGCCGTGCGTGTCGCCGAACACCTGAATCTCAATATGCCGGGGCCGCTGCGCGTATTTTTCCACCAGCACGGCATCATCGCCAAAGCTGTTGATGGCCTCGCGTTTGCAGGAGGCCAGCGCCGCGTCAAAGTCTTCGGCCTTGTCCACCGCACGCATGCCCTTGCCGCCGCCACCCGCGCTGGCCTTGATCAGCACCGGGTAGCCGATGCGGTCGGCCTCGTGCTTGAGCATCACCGGGTCCTGGTCGCTGCCATGGTAGCCAGGCACCAGCGGCACGCCAGCCTTTTCCATGAGCTGCTTGGACTCGGCTTTGAGGCCCATGGCCTTGATGGCCGACGCCGGCGGGCCGATGAAGACCAGGCCCGCGCTGGCACAGGCCTGGGCAAACTCCTCGTTCTCGCTCAGAAAGCCATAGCCCGGATGAATCGCCTGCGCCCCCGTGGCTTTGGCCGCTTCAATAATTCGCTCCCAGCGCAGGTAGCTGTCTTTGGGTGCGCTGCCGCCAATGTGAATGGCTTCGTCACAAACGCCGACATGCTTGGCGTTCGCATCGGCATCCGAATACACCGCAACGGTTTTGATGGCCATGCGCCTGGCGGTGGCCGCCACCCGGCACGCTATCTCGCCCCGGTTTGCAATCAGTATTTTTTTAAACATGTGGGTCGTTCTTTGAAAAGGGTGACTTCAAGGTAAAAGCAGGCGACAGGCCCGGATCCGGCTTGCCGCTGAAAATGCGGGCGACGCGGGTAAACAGCTGCATTAAAAAACGCCAGCAAATGCGAATCAACCAGACACTGGCCACCAGCACCAGCGCGAGCATCAACGCAAACACCAGCGGGTGGGCAATGGCCAACCACAAACCCAACGGCACAAGACCGTCTTCGAGCAGCGACGCGCCGACGTTGGTGAAAGGCTCGGGGGAGGTATTGATGGCAGCGCGCGTAGTGGCCTTGGCTGCATGGCTGGTGGCCGCCAGCGTGCCGCCCAGCAGGGCCGCGATCAGCGCCATCATGCCGCTGTCGGCGCCAAAGACACCGGCGGCAAGCGCCGCACCGGCAGGAATCCGGATCACGGTATGCACCACGTCCCACAGCGAATCAACGCCGGGAATCTTGTCGGCGAAAAATTCCATGAACACCATGAAGCCGCTGACACCCAGCACCACCGGATGGGCCAGCATCTGCAACCCTGGCGGCAGCGTGACCCAGCCCATGAAACCAGCCAGGCCCGTGAGGAAAACCACCAGGTACAGGCGCACGCCACTGGCCCAGCCCAGGACACCGGCCAAGGCAATCAGTTGTGCGGTGTCCATCGGCTGCATCAGCAGAACACCCGAAGATCAGGCGAGGCACAACTCGAAACCCAGCGAACACCGCGGGACCGGCTTTGCCGGACCGCTGGTGTTGCCCCCTTGAGGGGGGAGGCGGCTACACGAGGTGAGCAAGCAAAGGGGGGGAGCATCAGATGATCCAGGACGGTTTACGCTTTTGCAGGAAAGACTGCACGCCTTCCTTGCCCTGTTCGCTGGAACGAATATCGGCAATGCCCTGCACGGTCTGCGCGATCAGGGCGAGCGTGATGTCCTGCTGCGCCACATCCTGCACCAGCCGCTTGCAGGCTTTGACCGCCTGCGGGCTGGCATTGACCAGCGCCTGCGTGATCTCGGCCACCCTGGCATCCAGCGCCTCCGCCTTGACCACTTCATGGATAAAACCGACCCGATGCGCCTCTTGGGCATCAAACCGCTCGGCCGTCAAAAAATAGCGGTGGGCCGCGCGCGCGCCCATGGCGCGAATCACATAAGGGCTGATGGTGGCCGGTATCAGGCCCAGCTTGACCTCGCTGAGGCAGTAGTTCGCCGTGTCCACCGAGACCGCGATGTCGCAGGCCGCCACCAGCCCCATACCGCCCGCATAGACATCGCCCTGGATGCGGGCAATGGTGGGCTTGGGGCACTCGTACATGACGCGCAGCATCTCGGCCAGCGCGCCCGCATCGGCCAGGTTTTCCTCGCGCGTGTAGTCCGCCATGCGCCGCATCCAGTTGAGGTCGGCGCCGGCGCAAAAGGCCGGGCCGCTGGCGGCCAGCACGATGCAGCGCACATCGTCGCGTTGGCCCAGCTCGCGGAAGGCCTGCGCAAGTTCGGCAATCACCTCGTCATTGAAGGCGTTGCGAACCTGCGGCCGGTCGAGCGTGATCGTGGCAATGGCCTCGGCTTGCTGTGTGCGCAACGCCTGCATTACTTCACTCCCAACGGGGATGCCGGCGCGGCCGGCGTGTAGCTGACGGGCTGCACGGTCGCCATGGCCGGCGCTGACGCGGCCGCAGCCGACGGCTCCTTGACCCAGACCACCGAGTTGTTGATCGCATAGAGCTTGCAAGTCGCGGCGCCCTGCGCGCGCTGGCCACAGACGTGCAACGCGCGCTCGGCGGGATCCGTGGGATGGGTGGGATCGGCCGGCTTGAGACTCCAGGCCCCGAACCAGTGACCAGCAGACGAGATGGCGAACGCCTTGGGCGTGGGTCGGGCGACCCATTCCCGGTAGTTGTCGCGCCCCTTGTCACTGAGATACGGAATGGCATCCACATCATTGATGGCCGCAAAACCGGAGGCCAGCATCGCAGGTTGCGCAGCTGCCGCCGGGACGGGCACCGTGCGCGGAGTCGGCGCGGCGGGAGATGGCGACAAGGTAACCGCGGGCGCAGCGGTAGCCGCCGGCTCCAGCCGGGTGGACGTGTTGCCCGCAGGCGCGATTGACACGGCGGTGGGCCCGGACGTTGGCTTCACCGACACGGCCCGCCCCTTGGCAACGTTGGCCGCGTCTGACTTGCCGCCGAGTTCGGCGACTGCCAGCTCCGAGAACTTGTCGTACATCCAGTTCATGCGGGTGCCGTCCTGCCCTCCGCCCCAGCCGCCCAAACCATAGGAGGCGTTGACCTTGTAGCCATGAACCTGCCGTCCGCCACTGTCGTAGACGCGAACATAGCCGTCAATCGAATCGGTGCCGGCCATGATGCCAAGCAGGACGGCTGCGACGGCCGAACGCACGCGGAAACTCTCGATCGTGACCTCAACCCGGTAGCGGCCGTCCGCTTGCAGCAGCTCCTGAGCTTCCAGCCGACGGCGCACATAATCGCTCAGTTCACGCACGCTGAACTGCGGATTCTCGCCCTGCATGCGACGTGCCGCATCGGTCAGCACAACCTCCACGTTGTGGTAAGTGCCTCCCTCGATCTTTTTGGCCCCACTCAAAGACTCACGCTGAATGGTTCCCGCGCATCCCGCAAGAAACAGCACCAGAAGCACGGCCAGGCTTTTCACGATCCATCGATACATCATTTCTCCTCCAGTCCGCCCACAGCGGGCGTAGCCGGATGCTACACAGTTCATGACATTTTTTGCTACAACTACATCCTGAACAAACCAAACTTCGTCTCCGGAATCGGCGCATTGCGCGCAGCGCTCAAGCCCAGCGCCAGCACACGGCGCGTATCGGCCGGGTCGATGACGCCGTCGTCCCACAGCCGCGCCGTCGCGTAGTAGGGGTGGCCCTGGTGTTCGTACTGCTGGCGTATCGGCGCCTTGAAGGCCTCTTCTTCCTCGGGCGACCAGGCGCCGCCCTTGGCTTCAATGCCGTCGCGCTTGACCGTTGCCAGCACGCCGGCGGCCTGGTCGCCGCCCATCACGCTGATGCGCGCGTTCGGCCACATCCAGAGGAAGCGCGGCGAATAAGCGCGGCCGCACATGCCGTAGTTGCCGGCGCCAAAGCTGCCGCCGATGATGATGGTGAACTTGGGCACCGCCGCCGTGGCCACGGCCGTCACCATCTTGGCGCCGTTGCGGGCGATGCCTTCGTTCTCGTACTTGCGGCCCACCATGAAGCCGGTGATGTTCTGCAAGAACACCAACGGAATCTTGCGCTGGCAGCAGAGTTCGATGAAATGCGCGGCCTTGAGCGCCGACTCGCTGAACAAAATGCCATTGTTGGCAATGATGCCGACCGGCATGCCCTCGATATGCGCGAAGCCGCAGACCAGCGTGGCGCCGTAACGCGCCTTGAACTCATCGAACTCGCTGCCATCGACGATGCGGGCGATGATCTCGCGCACGTCGAAGGGTTTGCGCGTGTCCACGGGAATCACGCCATACAGCTCTTTTGCCATGAATTTAGGCGCTATTGACGCCTGTACCGTCTGGGCTGAGGCCTTGTTTTTATTCAAATTCTTGACGGAGGCACGGGCCAGCGCCAGCGCGTGCATGTCGTTCTGCGCCAGATGGTCGGCCACGCCCGACAGGCGGGTATGCACATCGCCACCGCCCAGGTCCTCTGCGCTGACGACCTCGCCCGTGGCGGCCTTGACCAGCGGCGGGCCGCCCAGAAAAATCGTGCCCTGATTCTTGACGATGATGCTTTCGTCGCTCATGGCAGGCACATACGCACCGCCCGCCGTGCAGGAGCCCATCACCACGGCAATCTGTGCGATGCCCTGCGCGCTCATGTTGGCCTGGTTGTAAAAGATGCGGCCGAAGTGATCACGGTCAGGAAACACCTCGTCCTGGTTCGGCAAATTGGCACCGCCCGAGTCCACCAGGTAAACACAGGGCAAGCAGTTCTGCTGCGCGATTTCCTGGGCCCGCAAATGTTTTTTGACCGTGAGCGGGTAGTAGGTTCCGCCTTTGACGGTGGCGTCGTTGCACACAATCATGCAGTCCACGCCACTGACGCGGCCTATGCCCGCAATGAGGCCGGCACAGGGCGCATCGCCGTGGTACATGCCGTGCGCGGCCAGCGGCGCCAATTCAAGGAATGGCGTGCCGGGGTCCAGCAGCATTTGCACGCGCTCGCGCGGCAGCAGCTTGCCGCGGGCCGTGTGCTTGGCGCGCGCGGCATCGCCGCCGCCGGCCGCCGCCTTGGCAATCTGCACATGGAGGTCGTCCACCAGCGCGCGCATGGCGTCGGCATTGGCCTGAAAATCGGCCGAGCGGGGGTTCAATTTGGTGTCGAGGATGGTCATTCAGACTGTCTCTTTCAAGCGGTTTTGTCTTCTTCCAGCCCCAGCTGGTGCTTCATTTCATCGCGAATCCTGAACTTCTGGATTTTGCCGGTCACCGTCATGGGAAAGCCCGACACAAAACGAATGTAGCGCGGTACCTTGTAGTGCGCAATCTGGCCCTTGCAAAAGGCGCGAATCTCTTCCTCGTTCACAGACTGGCCGGGCTTGACGATGATCCAGGCGCACAACTCCTCGCCGTATTTCGGGTCGGGCACGCCCACCACCTGCACGTCCTGCACTTTGGGGTGGCGGTAGAGGAATTCCTCGATCTCGCGTGGGTAGATGTTCTCGCCGCCGCGTATCACCATGTCCTTGATGCGGCCGACGATGTTGACGTAGCCTTCGGCATCCATGGTGGCCAGGTCGCCGGTGTGCATCCAGCCTTCGGTATCGATGGCCTCGGCCGTCCTGGCCTCGTCGCCCCAGTAGCCATGCATGACCGAATAGCCGCGCGTGCACAGCTCGCCCGAGACGCCCGGCGCAACGATCTCGCCGCTTTCGGGGTCGACGATCTTGACTTCCAGGTGCGGCTGCACCAGGCCCACGGTGGCCACGCGCTTTTCCAGCGGCGTATCGGTCGAGCTTTGGCAGCTGACCGGGCTGGTTTCGGTCATGCCGTAGGCGATCGTGATTTCAGACAGGTGCATCTCGCCGACCACGCGCTTCATGACCTCGATCGGGCAGGGCGAGCCGGCCATGATGCCGGTGCGCAGCGTGGACAGGTCGAACTCCTTGAAGCGCGGATGGTCGAGCTCGGCGATGAACATGGTGGGCACGCCATGCAGGCCCGTGCATTTCTCGTCCTGCACGGTTTGCAGCACCGTCAGCGGATCGAAGCCGTCGTTCGGGTAGACGATGGTCGCGCCATGCGTGAGGCAGGCCAGGTTGCCCAGCACCATGCCGAAGCAGTGGTACAGCGGCACCGGAATGCACAGGCGGTCGGCCGGGGTGAGCTTCATGCATTCGCCGATGAAGAAGCCGTTGTTCAGGATGTTGCGGTGCGTCAGCGTCGCGCCCTTCGGGAAGCCGGTGGTGCCGCTGGTGAACTGAATGTTGATCGGGTCGGTGCTCTTGAGCGTCTTGGCGGTGGCTGCGATGCGCGGGTCTTGCGGGTCGCCCTGGGCCAGCAGCGCGGAAAAGCGCAGCATGCCGGGCTCTTCATCGCCCCGGCCCGGCTCATCAATCCAGACAGTCGTCTGCAGCTGCGGCAGGCGGGCAGAGCCCAGTTCGCGCAACATGCCGAGGTAGTCGCTGGTCTTGAAGCGCGCCATGGTCACCAGCGCCTTGCAGCCCACCTTGTTGAGCGCGTACTCGAGTTCGGCCGTGCGGTAAGCCGGGTTGATGTTGACCAGGATCAGCCCGACCTTGGCCGTGGCCAGCTGCATCAGCAGCCATTCGGCATTGTTGTGCGACCAGATGCCCACGCGGTCGCCGGGCAGCAGGCCCAGCCCGAGCAGTGCGCTGGCCAGCCGATTCGCCTCGGTTTGCAATTCGCGGTAGGTATAGCGCAGCTTCTGGTGCGCGCTGACCAGCGCCTCATGCCCGGGCTGGCGCTCCACCATGGCATCAAAAAAGTCGCCCAGGGTCTGCGCTATCAGCGACACCTCGGTGGCGCCGCAGGCCAGGCTCAGGCCGGTAGAGGCCGAGGGGGGTTGCGTCATGTCTGTCTCCATGCAGGCCGGTGGTTTGAGATACCGGGATTAGGGCTCGTTCCGGAATAAGTTGTGCATTTGGCCGCCGGATTCGGGATGCGATGCTAGGCGTGAAGCGCGCCGTGTGGCCCAGCCACACAAGCGATTCACAACAACGCAGCGCGCCCGAAGCTGGCAGGCCAAATGTGCAAGTTATTTCCGAACGAGCCCTTAGGCCTTCGAGCATAGACGGAGGGCCGGATTCATACCGGCCATGGAGGTTGCAAATCGTGCCACGCCAGGGCAATAGATGTGCCATCTGTTTCTCGCTTCAGCGGCGCTTCACTTCGCGCCGGCGCAGAAATACCGTCACCAGGGAAATCTATCGTCTACCGCTGCTTGACTTCGCGGGAAGTCCCTATAGAAAGGTTAGGGGGAATGGCACTTACTTTGGCAGGTTGGCCTTCGGCGACGTGCGTAAGTGCTTGAAAGCAAAGGGAGATGGCTGACCAAAGGGTCGATAGGATGGTTGTTTACGAAGCACCCAAACCATCTTCCCAAAGGCCAGCCACCATGGATCGTAATGCCCAAAGCGTCTTGCATCAACGTTGCAGCAGCATTGGACGCCGGGCGAGATCGACCCAGGCGGTGGAATTCTTCAACGTTCTGACGAGTCCGGAGT